>NZ_JAMYLP010000003.1:0-146787 GCF_040318085.1 Mesorhizobium sp. M1322 | reverse complement strand
ACCCGCCCTCCCGCGCGCCCCCCCGGCCGGGCGGCGCCCGCCCCCCGCGGGGTTAAGTTCACACAATCAAAAAAACCCCCGCCGCGGCCCGGCCCCCCCCCTTTCTTGATTCAGCCCTTCGACTTTCAGTCCTTCTCGAAGATGCGGGTCTTGGCAACCACGCCGGCAATGGCGCCGCCGATCAGCGGTGCGACGATGAACAGCCAGAGCTGGCCGATTGCGGCACTGCCCGAAAACAGCGCCGGACCGATCGAGCGGGCCGGGTTGAGCGACGTGCCGGTGACCGGAATGATGGCGAAGTGCAGTCCCGCCAGCGTCAGGCCGATGACGAGGCCGGCAAAGGCCGTCGCGTGGCTGCCGCTGGTGACGCCAAGGATCACCGTGACAAAGGTGAAAGTTCCGATCAGCTCCCACAGGAGCGCCGAGCTGACGCCCCATTTCGTCGCATCCCAGCCATTGGCGCCGAAGCCGCCGGTGTGTCCGCCGACTTGTCCGGAGACGATGATCCACAGCGCCAGCGACGCAATGATGGCGCCGATGATCTGTGCGATCCAATAGGGGATGACGTCCTTGGCCTGCATTCGGCCGGCAACGAACACGCCGAGCGTCACCGCCGGGTTGAGATGCGCGCCCGAGATTGGGCCGATCGCATAGGCCGCCCGCAATCAGGCCGATGCCGAATGCAAGACCAATGCCTTCCTGGCCGAGCGGCAGCGCGCCGCCAAAGCCGCCCGTCACGACCGAAGCCGTGCCGATGAACACCAGTAGAAATGTTCCTAGAACTTCCGCCAGATAAGTCTTCATTGCCCTCTCCTCTTAATTTCCCGCCGATCCGCTTGCTGTTCTTGGCGAATCACGCAGCGGAAGACTACCGCAACTTCAAAAGTTTGAAAGCACAAGCAATGCGCGATTGAAGTCTCGGATGCCGACAAGGCGTTCGATCTGATATCCAAGACTCTCCCCGCTTGTGCGCGCCAGTCGAGCGCTTTAGAGCAAGGCGGGAAATAATTTGCTGAGTAACGGAATAACAAGATGCGACTGGGAGGACGGCTGGCGGCGGCCATCGAAGTGCTGGAGGACATTGGCCGGCGTCACCGGCCGGTGGCCGATGCGCTGAAGGATTGGGGCCTGTCGCACCGCTTCGCCGGCGGCGGCGATCGCGCCGCGATCGGCAACATCGTCTACGACGGACTGCGCCGGAAGCGCTCGGCTGGTTTTTTGCTGGGCGAAGATACGCCGCGCGCCGTCGCTTTCGGCGCGCTGCTGCTCGAATGGAACCAGACGGCGCAGTCGCTGAACAAAGCGCTCGACGGCGACAGGTTCGCGCCGCCGCTGCTGAGCGACGACGAGTTGAAGGCGATCGCCGATCGCCGGCTCCACGCTGCGCCGCCGGCGGTACGGGCCGATATTCCGGATTGGTGCGAACCGCTTTTCGAGCAGGCCTTCGGCGCCAGCTGGGTCGACGAAGGTGCGGCGCTGGCGACCCGCCCGCCGCTCGACCTCAGGGTCAACACGCTGCAGGCCGATCGCGGCAAGGTGCTCGCCGAACTGGCCGAGACCGGCGCCAGGGCTGCACGGATCGCGCCGCACGGCATCCGCATCCCGCCGATCGCGGGCGACGGCAGGCACCCGAACGTGCAGGCGGAACCGGCCTTCCAGAAAGGCTGGTTCGAGGTTCAGGACGAAGGTTCGCAGATCGCCGCCATGCTGGCTGGCGCCGAGGCCGGAATGCAGGTCCTCGACTTTTGCGCCGGAGCCGGCGGCAAGACGCTGGCACTGTCGGCGGCGATGGACAATCGCGGCCAGGTGTTTGCCCATGATGCCGAAAAGGCGCGGTTGGCGCCGATCTTCGACCGCATCCGCCGCTCGGAAAACCGCAACGTGCAAATCGTCACCAAGCCGGCGGAACTCAGCCCCCTCTCGGGCCACATGGATACCGTCCTGGTAGACGCGCCCTGCACCGGCAGCGGCACCTGGCGGCGCCGGCCCGATGCCAAATGGCGGCTGACGCAGAAGCAGCTCGATGCACGCAAGGGCGAGCAATCGGCGATCCTCGATGCGGCCAAAGCCTTCGTCAAACCCGGCGGGCTGCTGGTCTACATCACCTGCTCGGTGTTCGACGAGGAGAATGGCGAGCAGGTCGCCGCCTTCCTGGATCGTAACAGCGGCTTTGCCCCGGTCGATCATCGCCAGCTCTGGGACAGCCGCTTTCCGGGCCAGGAGACAGCCGCGCGGATCGGCGCAGCAGGCGGCATTTCGCTGTCGCCGGCGCTGAGCGGTACCGATGGGTTTTATGTCTGCGCACTGCGCAAGGGCGGCTGAATCTGCCGGCTGGGCCTGATTGCTGCAGTGCAGCAATAGCGATTGCCTGCCGCTCATGCCTCTGCAATAAGATTTTCTGACAGGAGCGTGACAAGCCATGGCAGCAGAGATCGTACCCGCCCCCAACTATGAGGATCGCGTCAGGACGTCCTTCGCGCGCCAGAACGCCATGACCACCATCGGCGCCGAGCTGACGCTGGTGACGCCCGGCATCATCGAGATCGAGATGCCCTATTCCGCGGCGCTGACCCAGCAGCATGGCTTTCTTCATGCCGGCGTCATTTCGACGGCGCTGGACTCAGCCTGCGGATATGCGGCGTTCTCGCTGATGCCGGAAAGCTCCAGTGTGCTAACCATCGAGTTCAAGGTCAATCTGCTGGCCCCGGGCCGGGGCGAGCGCTTCCTGTTCCGCGGCTCGGTGACGAAGCCCGGCCGCACCATCATCGTCGCCGACGGCCAGGCCTATGCCTTCGCCGTCGACGGCGAGGCCAAGCTGATCGCCACCATGACCGGAACGATGATGACGGTGGTCGGTCGCGATGGCATTGAAGGCTGATCCGATGCGCAAGGCCGTCAGAATTGCGGGCAGGGACGTCCTCTTCGTGATGGCGGCGCAGGCCGAATACGGCCCTCATCTGCAGCGGCTGTTTACCCCTGTCATGACAGGGGTGGGGCCGGTCGAGGCGGGTGTCAGATTGGGCGCGGAACTGTCATGGCTGAAGTCTGAAAAGGCGCTGCCGGACCTCGTCGTGTCGCTCGGCTCGGCCGGCAGCCGGACACTGGAACAGACGGAAATCTACCAGGCGGTTTCGGTCGCCTACCGCGACATCGACGCCTCGCCATTGGGCTTCGAGAAGGGCGCGACGCCGTTTCTCGACCTGCCGGTGACCGTGCCGCTGCCGTTCAGGATTCCCGACATAAGAGAGGCGACGCTGTCGACCGGCGCGGCGATCATTTCCGGCAGTGCCTATGATCCGATTGTCGAGGACATGGTCGACATGGAGACCTTCGCCTGCCTGCGTGCGTGCCAATTGTTCGGGGTGCCGCTCGTCGGCCTGCGCGGCATTTCCGACGGAGCCGCCGATCTCCGGCATGTCGGCGACTGGAAGGAGTATCTCCATGTCATCGACGAGAAGCTGGCGGATGCCGTGATGCGGCTCGAACAGGCGACAGGGTCCGGCGCGCTCCAGTTTGGACCGTCGCATCAAGACGCGGAATCGGATTGAGCGAGACACCTCGCAACCCATTGCGCCGACTCGTTTCTTTCTCTAAACGCTCGCCATGAAGATAGCCAATCATCCCGACACCGTCCTGATTGTCGATTTCGGCAGCCAGTTCACGCAGCTCATCGCCAGGCGCATCCGCGAGGCCGGCGTCTTTTCCGAGATCGTGCCGTTCCAGTCGGCCGAAGCGGCGTTCAAGCGCATCAATCCGAAGGCGGTTATCCTCTCCGGCGGCCCGGCCTCGACCGGCGACATCGGCAGCCCGCGCGCGCCGCAGATCGTCTTTGATGCCGGTGTGCCGGTGCTCGGCATCTGCTATGGCCAGATGGCCATGTGCGTGCAGATGGGCGGCGTGGCCGAAAGCTCGGACCATCGCGAATTCGGCCGTGCCTTCGTCGAGATCCAGAAGGACAGCCCGCTGTTCGAGGGCCTGTGGGCGCCCGGCCAGCGCCACCAGGTATGGATGAGCCACGGCGACCGCGTCATCTCCCTGCCCAAGGGATTTGAGGTGTTGGGCAAATCGGAAGGCTCGCCCTTCGCCATTTTCGGCAATGTCGAGCGCAGGATGTACGGCATCATGTTCCACCCCGAAGTGGTGCACACGCCGGACGGCGCCCGGCTGCTGCAAAACTTCGTCCACAAGATCGCCGGCATCGAAGGCGACTGGACGATGCGCGCCTACCGCGAGCACGCGGTCGAGACGATCCGCAAGCAGGTCGGCAAGGGCAAGGTCATCTGCGCGCTTTCGGGCGGCGTCGATTCCTCGGTCGCGGCGCTGCTGATCCACGAAGCGGTCGGCGATCAGCTCACCTGCATCCTCGTCGACCACGGGCTGATGCGCAAGGACGAGGCGTCAGGCGTGGTGGAGATGTTTCGCCAGCACTACAATCTGCCGCTCATCCTGGTCGACGCCTCGGACCGTTTTATCGGCGCGCTCGAGGGCGAGTCGGACCCGGAAAAGAAGCGCAAGACCATCGGCCGGCTGTTCATCGAGGTGTTCGAGGAAGAGGCCGAGAAGCTCGGCGGCGCCGATTTCCTGGCGCAGGGCACGCTCTATCCCGACGTCATCGAAAGCGTCTCCTTCACCGGCGGCCCGTCGGTGACGATCAAGTCGCACCACAATGTCGGCGGCCTGCCCGAGCGCATGAACATGCAACTGGTCGAGCCGCTGCGCGAACTGTTCAAGGACGAGGTGAGGGCGCTCGGCAAGGAACTCGGCCTGCCCGACAGCTTCATCGGCCGGCATCCGTTTCCCGGCCCCGGTCTCGCCATCCGCTGCCCGGGCGGCATCTCCCGCGAAAAGCTGGAGATCCTGCGCGAGGCCGACGCCATCTATCTCGACGAGATCCGCAAAGCGGGCCTCTACGACGCCATCTGGCAGGCCTTCGCCGTGCTGCTGCCGGTGCAGACCGTTGGTGTGATGGGCGATGGCCGCACCTATGAATTCGTCTGCGCGCTGCGCGCCGTCACCTCGGTCGACGGCATGACCGCGGATTTCTACCACTACGACATGGCGTTCCTAGGCGCCGCCGCCACCCGCATCATCAACGAGGTGCGCGGCATCAATCGTGTCGTCTACGACGTGACGAGCAAGCCGCCGGGCACAATCGAGTGGGAGTGAGGGGAGCGTAGTCCCGGCTACCTGGGGATATTGCAGCGTAGAAACGGCGGCGCAGGTAATTGGATTGATCTCGAATGATATCGACAGCATCAGAGTGGAGGACCGGCAGAGGGTATTAGGTTTCGGTGAAAGCGTCACTACGGGGATATGTAGCATCGGAGCGGATGCTGCTGGTACCTGTGAGCTAATCCGGCGCTCGATTTTAGCTGATGGGAGTAGGAATGAGATCGAGTGGGCCCCAGCCGCGCAGGCGCAATTGCTTGAAGTTCTAACTGCCGAGCAATCTCGAGTTCTGACGTAAAAGGCGCCAGGTAAGTCTGTGCGTCGAACTCATTGAAGTTGATGTCGGCAGCCTTCATCGCCTTAAAAACCTTGCTGATAGCCGAGACGAAGATCGGCGTCAGATCAAGGTAGGTCTGGTCTTCCGGATATCGGTGCTCGGAACCGAACCTGCGGATCACCGGAAGTCTCAGATGAGAATTGATCAAAGTGAAGCGATCGGCGGCCTTTGTGCCGCCCAGGGAGGTGTCGAGATATGGCGATGCGCGTGAAGGATCGAGACGCGCGTCCAGATCGTCCAGTCTTACATGGTGTGACATTCGGATTGGAGCACCGTATAGCGGGGGTGACTTGCCAGCAGGAACGACGCGCCAAGCCAGCGTGTGCAGGCGTCGCTGAAGGCTTCGGAAAAGTGGATGATCGCGATGATGGATCGCATTTCGCACCGCGATGATCAAAACGGTATCCCCATGGTCAATAGCCACAATCCCACATGCAAAGGGGCTCGGATCATGCCAGCAGTTGCGTCGCCACGCCGAGCAACGGTCCAGCCTCGGCGAGCTTTTGGTCGAGCGTATGCACCGCGGCGCCGTGCTCCGATGCCGTGGCGAGATGCAGCGCGTCGCCAGCGCGAAGCCCGAGACTATGCTGATCGACAAACTTTGCCGCCGTGCGGAAATGCCCACCGGTGACCGGCAGCACGGTGAAACTCTCGGCGGCCAGCTTGTGGAACATCGCGAGCGCTGCTGCGCGCTGCACCAGGTTGATCTGCCCGGTTCGCAGCTTGATCGCCATGGCCGACGACATCTCGGCGATGGTCCAGTCGCTGATCAGCAACTGCGCGGGGTCCTGCTCCGCCAGCCAGCTCTGAACGCTCGACGTCATCGCTTCATTAGAAAGGGCAGCAACGATCAGCGACGTGTCGAGATAGTGCATCAATAGCGGTCGCCATCCCGCATCGACCGTACCAGATCGGCAGAACTCTCGGTCTGAGGCGGCATGGTCGCGGTCAAGGATTGCAGAAGGGTCGCGTCGATCCGCCGCCGCGGTCTCGCCACGGCGGTGAGCCGTGCGACCGGTTTACCTCTCCGGGTGATGTCGATCGTATCTCCTGCCTCGACCCGATCCACTAGCTCGCTCAGATGGGCTTTGGCATTTGCCAGGTTGATCACACTCATGTTCACGCTCCTGACCATGTAGATGGTCATATAACGTATTGCGCTCAACAATTCCAGTGCGAGGTTTTTCACGCGTTCTGCCCCGGCAGCAGCTCAATGACATGATCTGCGAGCGTGCCGCGTCCGAAGTGCTGCTGTCAGGCCTGAAAATGCGTCCTGCTAATGCAGCCTCATCGATCATCGAGGTCCGGCAACAACGAGGCAGCCATGGCCTCTTCGGCGATGGCCACGCCATGCTGACGCATCGCGGGTGCCAGCGCTGCGTCCCATGACGCTTCCGCCACCTTTCCTCCAAGCGGGTGCGCCAGGCCCGGCGCCGTCCGCACGGCGGCAATGTAGTCCGCGGCGCCAAAGCGCCATGGCTCCGCACCGTGTTCTCGCATGACCTGGTTGCCGATACGCAATCCGGGCCAGTCGAAATCGCCGTGATAGCGCAGCCGCGCGTCCGCCAGTGCGAGTTGAGCCAGAAGGCATCGTTGCGCGGCGGCTGGCATCCCGTCGGTACAGACCAGCGGGGCGCAGCCAATCCCCCATCGGTCCGCGGCGATGGCGAGCAGGTTGGGATTTTCGCACACGTAAACGTCGCGGCCCGCTACATCCCATCGGGGCGGTGAGCGCAGCAGCGATCGCAGCGATGCATAGGCCGGTTCTCCCAGGGGCCAACGATCGCTTTCGGTCCCGCTTGTCGGCAGGTTCAGGAAGAGGGCCGGGCGTGCCAGCTCGTTGACCAGAACGCCTGCTCTGGCCCATGTCTCGCGTATACGCTCCGCGCCGGCGGCGGCCGGTTCCAGAACGATGTCCTCTCTCGTTTCCCGTACCGTCTCGCCATCTTCGTCGGCAATCGGTGCTGCGGCGTCAGGAACGGGCGTGGCGGTCTGGCGCAAGACCGCCAGCACGAGTGCCGCGGCCCCGCGACCATTGTCAAGCGCATGGGCATCGCCCAGCACGTCCGCCGCCAGTTGGGATCGTGTTATGGCTTTTGCCGGCAGGTGCCGCAGCACCTCTTCGGCGCGCCGGCAAAGCTCCGCCGCCGCGACCGTATCCCGCCGAGCGAGCCGCTTGACGAGGCCGATGCCTCCCGGCGTCAGCAGCAGGCTGGCCAAGCCGGGATGGCTGCAACCATCTACTACGCTCGACCACAAAGTTTGCTGTCGAAGGCGTGCTCCGGCGAGATGAAGGATGGAGCCGTCAAGCTTTTCCAACGCATCGCGCAGCGATGTGGCGATGCCGGCGCGCCGCAGGTCGGCATCGAGGCGGCGAACGTCGATCTGCAGGGACTTCGATCGGCGCTGCGCGCGACCGAGCAGCGCGGCCAGTGCCTCGTGTTCCTCTGCACTGAGCCCGGCGACGCGAATATGATCGACGGCACCTTCGAGCGGCGCGCGCTCGAAACGTTGGCGCAACCGCTTGCGCAGCGAGACAAGATGGTCGCCACCGAGCAGGCGTTGAAGACGCGAGTCGACCTGATCGCTCATGCCGGCGCAAATCGGCGATCGGGATCGGTCTCGGGCTTCTTCTCTCGTCCGTCCCAGGTCCATCGCGAGACGAACACGGCATCGATCCCTTCGCGCCGCTGCAACTGGCAGATGGCGACACCCGGCAGTTCGGCATAACAGGCCCACTCGCGCTCGCTGGTGATGACGAAGTCCAGATCGAACTCGCGGATCAGCCCCATGCAATGCGCTCGCGCTGTGTCATCGATTCCGGCAAAGGCTTCGTCGAGCAGCATCAGCCGTGGGGACAAGGCATAGCTGCTCTGGCTGTAGAAGCTGGCGACAGCGGCAAAGAGCGGCACCGTGAGGCCGAGCGCCCGCTCGCCGCTCGAAGCGGGTCCGGAAAGCTTGCGCCAATGGCCGTCCTGCCAGCGTTCGACGCGGAAGCGGTGCCAATGGCGATAATCGAGCGCGCGGGCCAGCTGGTCGAGCAAGGTGCCGCCGCTATCCTTTCCGCCGGTGGCATCAGCGCGCTCGCGCTCGGCGGCGATGCGCTGCGGCAGCATCGCGCCGACGACGCGCCGGTCGTCCGCCGACCAAAGGTCCGCGCTGGTGTTGAGCAGGCGCTTGCGCGCCGTGTCGAGGCCCACCGGCGCGCCTTCTCCTTCGGACAGCGGCTGCCACAACAGGCGATAGCGCACGCCGGTGGAGGTCGGGCGCTTGTGCAATTCGCTGTTGATGACGTCGACCTGGCGTTCGGCGGCCTGCAACAGGCGCTGGATCTCTGCGGCGATTTCGGCTTGCAGATGGTTCTCCAGGACGGCGCGTTCGTTGGCGCTGAGCAGTTCACCGCGCTGGGCGATCTCTTCGGCCAGCCGGTTGGCGAGGCGGTCCGGCCGCTCGCGCCGGTTCTGATAAACAATGTCCACCCTTAAACCCAGTCGCTGGGATCGGCCTGGGCCTGATGGCCCAGCGCGCCGAGTGCGCGCTGCAACTCGGTCAGTTCCTCAGCCATCTGCCGCTGGACGCGCGTCCATGCATCGTGGTCATCCCTGAGATTCGACAGCTCCTGTTCCGCGCGTCTGGCCAGCGTCAGCGCGGGGTCGATGGTCCACGGGCTGCCGATGTCAGGCAGTTCGACAGACGGCAGCCCTGCAGACAGCAGGCCGGTGCCTGCAAACTGCTGCAATCTGGAGATCGCCTCGGAGCGTGCTTCGCCGCGTTCCCCGAGGACGACGTTCGCTGTCTCGGCGTGTTGCCCGGCGACCGCGCGTGCCTCACCCGCTTTGCGCAATCTATCGCCGGCGAGCTTCAGCTCGGCTTCGCCGGTTTCGACGGCGCGGCGGGCATCGGTCAGGCTTCTCTGCAGTTCCTCGACCTTGGCGCCGACCGTCTCCCGCAGCAGCTCGAGCCGGGCAGTGGCATCTTCCGTTTCAATGCGGGCGGCCACGAGTTCCTCTTCGCGCCGCTGCACGTCGCTGCGCGCCTCGCCCTGGCGGGCACGCTGCCGTTGCAACTCGGGCATTGCCAGACAAAACTCGTGAGCTGCTTGCTCGAGCCGGACCTGAGCATCGCGGTAATGATCCAGCGCCGCTTCGACGGCAGGCAGCGCGTCGGGTGTTGCCGGCAGGCGCAGGTCCATGGCATCTGCGGCAAGGCGTTCGCGCAAGGCCTTGAGCGCCTGTTCTGCCTCGCGGCAGCGCGTGTCCGCTTCGGTCAGTTTTTCGCCGGCCAGGCGCGCGGCGTCGGCGGCTGCGGTAGCGGCCATATGAGCGACCCGCAATACTTCGTCGGAAGGCGCAAGGCGCCATTCCTCGTCGGCCTGTTCGCGGTCCAGCGCGAGCTGCTCGCCTTTCACTCGCAGAGCCGCCAACTCGTCGGAGAGTTGCGCAAGGCGGCCAGCAATTTCGGCCAAGCGCCGCGCGCGGGCTGCGGCGCGGGCCACATGGCCAATGTAGACCGCCTCCGGCTTGCCCCACGCTCCGGACAGCGCGCCGAGGCGGAAACGGCCGTCGGTGGAGACCCAGGCCTCGCTATCGATCGGATCGTCATCCGCCGAGGCGATACCCGACAGCACCCGATCAACGATATTGGCCGGCACGGCGCAGCCCGCGGGCACGGTGGCTTCCAGCCAGTCGCCGAGCGATGGAGAATGCTTTTGCCGTTCCAGCAGCTGGGTATCGTAAGGCAGGGTGCCGCCGTCGCCGGCCTGAAGGTGTCCGTCAGGCGATAACCAGGCGTCGAGCAACCCGGCCGCTTCGAGCGCGGCTTCAAGGCCGGCGCGTTGCGGTGCAGCTACTGCGCCGCGAAAATCGATCACTTGCCAGAGCGGCGCGCCCTGACGCGCGTCCCGGACGGAGGCATCACGCGTGTAGGGCAGGGGCGGCGCCATGTCGTCGCCGGCTTCAAGGCGTCCGCGTTCGCCTTCAAGGAGCCCGTATTCCATCTCCAGCGCCTGTCGCTGGCCGTCGAGCGCCACGCGACGCTGTGTCAGAGAGAGACTGGCGCCTTGATACGCCGATTGCAGAAGGTGGCGGGCAGGGTTGTCGCCTTGCACCGACGCTGTCCATTCCGCCAGAGTCGTCAGCGCCGCCGGCCTGCTGTCGGGATCGATCTGCAGTTGCTTCAGGCCGATGAAATGGCGGTCCCAGCCTTCCACCAGGTCCCGGCTTTGCCGTTCGACCTCGGCGTCAGCTCGGGTCCGACGCTCGGCGGCCTCTTCGGCCTCGACCTGCCGCTCACCCCGGATTTCGCGGCGCCGCGTGTAGGCGGCCTCGGCCTGAGCGACTTCGCCGTGGCGGCGACGCAGCAACCCGATCTGTTCACGCCGGCCGGCAACGAGGCTGCGAAGCTCGGCGCAGGCCGCGTCGAAAGCATGCTGCGTCAGTGCGGCCAGCGCGGAAGCCTCCAATCTGGCGAGGGGGTTTGCTGCGTGTTGGCCGGCGATGCCTGCGTCATCGGCGTGAACGGCGGTTTCCCGGCGCAGATCGGCCAATGCGCGTTCCGCCTGCCCCACGCGCCGGGTTGCGCGCTCGGTTTCTTCGCTGCTGAGCTCCAGTCGTCGGCCCGCCTCTTCGACGGCCAAGGTCGCCCTCTGCATCGCCCGCAGTCGCGCCGCCTTCTCCTTTTCGGCATTTTCGAGACGGTTGGCGTCCTGCATCGTCGGGTCGGAGCGCAAGGTGTCGAGCCGCGCACGCCCGCGCGTCAGCGCGATTTCGACGCCATCATGAGCGGTCCGCTCCAGCGCTTCCTGGCTTTGCGCTTCGTCGAAGCGAGCCTGGGCCTCACCTCGTGCTCGGCTGGCATTGTCGAACTCCGTCTGGGCCTGGCGCAACAAGCGTGCCTGCCGGCGGGTCAGCGTACCGGCGTAGACGCGATAACGCTCCTCGAATCGGCTGACGGCCTTGGCCAAGGCTTGATATTCGTCGAGCTGGCGGCGGTCTTCCTCCAACTGCCCGAGCGCTTCAGCAACGTCGCCGAGCAGTTCCGGCGCCAGCGGCGGCAGGGCCTCGGTCAGCGCATTCGAAAGCGCGGTTTCGTCCGGCTTTCTGGAAAGCTGCGGCTGGCGAAGCTGGATCAGTGTGTCCATCAACGCGTCGTAGCGCTTGGTGCCCAGATGGAACAGGCGCTCGTCGACGGCGCGACGGTAGCCGGCCGCGGTGTCGAACACCTGGCCACGGCCATCGAGCGCGTCGCGCAGGCGCTCCTTGGTCAGCACTACCTGCTGCGGACTGATCAACCGCAGATCGCGGTTGATACGCGGCGCGTCGTCGGTGTCTTCCAGCAGGAAGAACCAACTGTCGACCTGCGGACGAGCTGCTGTCGCAAAAAGGCCGGCGCCGAGCGAAAGAAAACGTGGCGTGCCGTCTTCGGCAACGCGACCGAACTCGATCCACGCATAGCCGATGCGCCGGTCGTGGCTGTTCATCAGCAGGTTCCAGGCCATCTTCTTGCCGCCGTCGCCGTCGGGCTCGACGCGCGAAGACTTGAGCTGCGCGTCGAACAGCAGCGGCAGCGTGAGCGACAAAACCTTGGACTTGCCCGTGCCGTTATTGCCGCGCAGCAACAGATGGCCGTCGCGGAACCAGAATTCCTCGCTGTCGTAGTGAAAGAGCTCCACCAGGCCCAGGCGCAGAGGCTGCCAGCGCTGCCTTGTGGGCATCGGCAAAGCCGGTTTTTCCGGCGTCAGGCCGAGCAGGTCCAGGCGGTCGTTCATGTCGGTTCGAACCGAAAGCCGAAATCCGCAGCCGGCGCGTTGCGCGTTTCGCTAATTGCGGCGGCGCCCACCGCGACGCGCGCGCGCGCGGGCAGCGGGCGGACGACGCCGGCTTCCCGCACCGCCAGCTGCAGTTTTTCCAATCTTTCGATCGCAATGGCGGCGAGCTCGCGTTCGGCGCCTGGTTCGCGTGCCGATTTACGCCAGTAACGGCCGTACTGCGCCTTGGCCTCGTGCAGGAAGCCGGCAATGTCATGCTCGTGGATATCTCGGCCGGAGGCCTGCGCAATGTCGCCGCCACCGGCTCGCCGCTGCCTTTGCCCGGTGCCCAGATATTCGGCGACGAGCAGTGTTACATGCGCGTCGGTGCCTTCGGCCGGCATCGCCAGGTCGGTCAGCAGACCGGCTTCGTCGACCAGCGCCAGCCCTTCCGCGCGCTGTTCCGCCACCAGGCCGGCGGCGTCGCAGAGGCGCGCAGCCATCGTTCCGCGCTGGTTGAAGAAATACGCACGAGCTTCCGGGTCCAACGTTCCGACATAGACGACCGGATCGTCGAGGAGCCGGCGTGCGAGTTGGTGGCGCAGCGCCGTGCGCCGCCCTTCCTCGCTGTCCGCCACATGTTCTCCGACCAGCGCGCACAGCCGCTCTTCGAGCGTTGCC
This sequence comes from Mesorhizobium sp. M1322, assembly GCF_040318085.1. Lineage (NCBI taxonomy): Bacteria > Pseudomonadati > Pseudomonadota > Alphaproteobacteria > Hyphomicrobiales > Phyllobacteriaceae > Mesorhizobium > Mesorhizobium sp. M1322. Next base: position 133,855 of record NZ_JAMYLP010000003.1, on the reverse strand, counting down.
GGCGCCTCTTCCGGAGTCCAGGTGGAGGGGCCACGCACCGCCACCAGCATGCCGGACAGCATGCGGCGCTGCACGTCGTAGAGCGCATCCGCCTGATCTCCTCCGGCCTGCACGAACGTTTCCTCGTCGCCGGCCACGCGGTGCAGCACCCCGAGGATCAGCAATGTGCGGCACACCGAAACGAGTTCGCGCCGCTCGTGTTGCGCCTCGAGCGCGAAGGTGAAGTCGAGCGTCGGCTCGGCGGCGAGCTCCAGCAGCCGCTCGCCGAGCAGGCGCAAGGTGATCTGCGGGTCGGCGCGTTCGAGCACCGCGCAGGCGAGGCAAAGCAGCACGTAGCGCCGGCGATCGTAGCCGGCAATGCCGCGCGTGGCGTCGGTCAGGTTTCCGGGCCGCTTGTAGAGGCGCGCGCCCTCGCGCTCGACCTGCAGTATCCAGCCGGTCTCGCGAGAAAACCATTCGCGCAATGCTTCGGCCTGGCGGCGTATGGCGGCGAAATCCTCATGCCCCGGGCCGATCAGCGGCGTCATCAGCAGCGCCCGCACGCAGGCGCGAAACTCCTCGCGCTGGAAGCGCTGCTGCAGCAGGCCGACGCCGTGACCGTCGTTGGAGCCGTTCGCCGCCTTCATCGACCGTCCTGCAAGGGGGTGATGGTGATCAGATGGTCGCGCCCGGCAAAAACGCCACGTGGCGTGTCGATCATGGCGCGGCTGTCGGGGGCAAGCGGCTTCAGGTGGATGTGCAGCAAGCCGTCGCTGGTCTGGCGTTCCTCCGGCGTCTCCGGCCCGGCTTGCTCGGCCAGTGTCTCCCCGAGCAGGCCCAGGAACAGACCGAAGGCGTGCATGTCGAGTTCCCCAAGATCCGAAAGCCGCGCCGGGCGGCTCGTGGCGAGACGCTTGCGCGCCGCTTCGACCTGCTGTGATTCCTCCGCGAGCTGAAGCGCCAGGAACGTGCGCTCTTCGGCGCGGTCGCGCACGCGTGGCAGCGGTCCGCGCGGGGCCGCTTCGCCATATTCGCGCAAACGCGGGTGAATCTGGAGCGGCGGGGCGTCGGCCCAGGAGGTGCTGGCCGGCAGCTCGACGTCGGCGCTGGCGTTGAGCGAGAAATGCCGCGCCGGATTGAGAGCGAAGGCAGCCCGCGCAAGCCGGTGCGCCTCGCCGTCGTCGGCGCAGGCGGCAAACCAGCCGGCGAGCAGGCGGAAGTCGGCAGAGCGATCGCTGCGGCCGCTGCGCCGCTCATTCAGTGCGGCGATAGCGGCCAGAAGCTGCGGGATTGCCGAACGTGCCCGCGCCCGCAACAGTTCGGCTTGTGGCGGCTCATGGCCGGTGCTGAGGAACCAGCCGCGCAGAACCTTCCAGCGTTCTCGCCAGGCTTGCAGATAGCCTTTCCGCGCCTCGGCCTGATCCTGCGCGCCGCCTGGAGCCGTGTCCCGCGATTCGCGCTCCGCCACCTGTCCAAGCAGCGCCTCGACCTCAGGCTCCAACGCCAGGATGAGGCGTGCGATGGTGTCAGAACGGCGCACCAGATCGCCCATGAAGCGTTCGAGATAGTCGATCAGCCGCTTCTTGTAGTTTGCGACCGCTTCTGCTTCGGCTTGCTGCAACTCGATGCTGCGAGCGACGCCGGCCATGAACGCCTGCGCGTTCTCGGCCAAACCTTCGAAGACACGCACAAGGTCCCGCAGTGTTTCGTGGATCTTGGCCACGTCGGGTTGGGTTGCTTGCGCCAGTGCCTGCAGTGCCTGCAGTCGGCTCCCTATGTCCTCGAGCGCCACGGTTTGCAGCTCGGCGCGGCGCTGCAGGGTCTGCACGAATGTCGCCAAGGCCGATTCCACCGCCTCGCCGCCCTGCGAGAGCCGGTAGAGGAAGCGTGCACGATAGAAGTCGCTAAGGCTTGAAACCCGAGCGGTGTCGGGATGCGATTCGAGATTGCCCCATTCCGTGAGCTGGGTGAGCGCCGTATTCACGTCCTCAATGCGCGGCGGCTTATTCGGCCATCGGGCTTCGGCAAGCACTTCGTCCGGCCGCAACTGCAAACGGTATTGCCGCTTCGCCGCCGCGAAGACGTCCATGATGCAGCGGTAAAATACGGCCTTTTCGGCGCTGACGTGACGGAAGAGGTCCGCCGGGTCGTTCGCAATGTGCATGGGCAATCGCTGCCTCCCGGACTCACTTCGAGTGTTTTTGCTTTGTTCCCGCGCCTAGTCAAGACCGCTTGGCGAGCTTTAGGCCTCCGTCTTCCTCTGCATGTGGTCGGTTCGTGCCGGTCAACACACCTTTTTCGAAGTAGTTTGGTCGATCTGAATCGCACGGGCGGTGAATGTCGTAGCGCCACCCGGCGCAAAGCCAGATCATTGCAGTCGGCTGTTGTGGCGCAGCACCAGGCCGACTGCGCCGAGCAATGCATCGTTCTCTGTGTGCTTGCCAACGATTATCCGCGTGCGCAGGGCGGGCGCGATATCGCGGGACTTGATGAGCGTGTGGCGTTCATATGACGCGATCAGCGGTGCCAGGAGAATGTCGCCCGCCAAAGCCATGCGGCCACCGATGATGATGAGTGGCGGATTGATCACCGAGCCGATCAAGCCAAGACCTCGGCCGGCGAACTCCGCGGTGTCCTCGATCATACGCAGCGCCCCGACGTCGCCCTGTTCAGCCATCATGATCACCTCGTCCATCGTGACCGGCCGCCGCACGATGCGCGAAATCTGCTCTAGCGGCCGGGCAAAACTCGCGTAGAGCTCTAGGCATCCGCGATTGCCGCACCGGCAAAGCTCGCCGCCGGGATCGATGCTGATATGCCCGAATTCGCCGGCGCCGCCGGCGATGCCAGTCACCAGCCGGCCATGCTGGACAATGGCCCCGCCGACGCCGAGATCGATCTTGAACAGCACGAAATCGTCTTGGCCGACAGCCGCGCCCCACATCAGCTCCGCAATGGCTGAGCAGTTGCTCTCGTTATCGGCGAAAATCGGCTGTTCGAGAACCGGCCCGAACACATCGCGGATGTTGACCCCGGCCCAGGTCGGAACAATACTCGCACGCAGCACCACTCCTTCGCGGCTAACAGGGCCCGAGACGGAAACCCCAACCCCCAGGAGCCCCGCCATCGGCAGACCGTTCTCTTCGTAACATTGGGTAATTGCTGACTTGGCGAGCTGGGCCGCCTGTTGCGGCTGGTAGTCCAGACCCATAGGGATAGTTTGTTCGGCAATGACAGAATGCGACACGTCCGCGACGACGCACCGTATCTCGTCGAGGCCTAGGTGGATTCCGACGCAGGTGCCCGCAGCGGGATTGAGCGTCAAGGTCGCGGCAGGCCTGCCGATGCCCCTGGCCCCGTCATGGTGGGCCGGGGATTCGATCACCATTCCGGACTTTCTCAAGCCGTTGAGTGCGGTTGAAACCGTCGACCGCGCCAAACCGGTGGTGTGCGCGATTTGCGACGCAGAAAGCACGCCGCGCTCACGCAGGCATCGCACGATCAGGCTCTCCGGTGATGCGGAGGGCTTGTCGATCAGCCAATTTCTAAGCGAAGGTTTGTTCATGATGGGCACAAAGGACGTTGACTGATAGCTCAAATATGTCATCTTGGAAAGAACAGAGATTACTGCATCTCACCGGCGGCGGCTTCAAATCGCGGTCACAAGCGGTCGATACGAACCGTACATCACATATGGGAGTGAAACGATGGAATACCTGAGGACGGCCGTTGCGGCCGCTGCGGCGTACACCCTTGTTGCGGGAGCCGCATTCGCAGAGCCCAAGACCAATCTATTGCATCAATGGGCGACCGGATCGGATGCCCAGGCTATTGCCAAACTCGGCGAGATGTTCACCGCCAAGGGTGGCACCTGGCAGCAGACCTCCATCGCAGGCCACACGGCCAACACGCTGGCGAAACTGCGAGCCGACGTGATCGCCGGCAACGCACCTCCCGCGGTGCAGCTCAAGGGACCAGAGATCGCGGAATGGAACGGGACCGGCATGACAGCCAATCTCGACGAACTGGCGACAGCGGAAAATTGGGAGAAGGTCGTCGCTCCCGAGTTGCTGCCGGTGATGAAACCGACCGGCAGCTGGGTGGCGGCGCCGATGAATATTCATCGCATCAATTGGCTGTGGGCATCGCCGAAAGTCATGCAGGAAGCAGGCGTCGCCGAGGTGCCGAAGACGTGGGCAGACTTCAACGCCGCCTGCGACAAGATCGTGGCGTCAGGCAAAATCTGCATCTCGCACTCGACCGCCGACTGGACCGATTCGACGGTCTTCGAGGTCGTGGTCTACGGAATGGATCTCGATCTCTTCAAGAAAGCCTTCGTCGAGGGTGACGTCGAGGCGATGCGCAGCGACGGCATGGTCAAAGCCTTCGAACAGTTCCGCACCATGACGACGAAATATATGGATCCCGGCATGAACGGGCGCGACTGGGATACCATGTCGCATCTGGTCGGCCGCGGCGAGGCCGCGTTCCACATCATGGGCGACTGGACGCTCGGCCTGCTCACGGCCGGCGGCTTCAAGGAGGGCACGGACTATGTCTGCGCCCAGGCGCCGACTGACTGGGGCAAGCCGGGCTTCATCCTGAATTCCGACTCGGTCGTGTTCTTCCAGCAGAAGGATCCGGACTACGTCGAGGGGCAGAAACTGCTCGCCAGCACGATCCTGTCGCCTGAGTTCCAGACGATTTTCAATCAGACCAAGGGCTCGATTCCAGCCCGTCTCGACGTCGATCTTTCGAACGGCTTCAATCCTTGCCAGCAGCTCTCCCAGAAGGACCTGCAGGCGTCGATCGATGCCGGCACGCTTGTCCGTTCTATGGCGCACAACATGACGATCCCGCAGAAGGTGCGCGGCGCGATCATGGATACCGTCACCGAATTCGTGGCGACGCCGGACATGACCGCACAGGACGCAGCCAGTGCCATGGCCGATGCGGCCGAAGCGCAGATGTGAAGAAGCTGCCGATGATGGCCTGGCGCGCGTCGCCTGGCCCCGACTTCGCCGGAGCAGCCGATGTCCACGCGTGACCTGACCGTACCGGTTGCGGCTTCCGCGACGCCGTGGCGAGAGCGCCTGGGCACGATGGTGCCCATTCTGGTGCTGGCGCCGTCGCTTGCGGCGAGTTTCATCTACGTCTTCGTCTTCACACTCTGGACGCTGTACCTCTCGCTCTCCAGTTCGTCGTTGATGCCGACCTATGGCTTCGCCGGCCTGGACAATTATGCTTCGCTCTGGGCGAACCGGCGCTGGAACATCGCCTATACGAACCTCTTTCTGTTCAGCGGCTTCTATATCGTCGGCTCGATGGCGATTGGACTGCTTCTCGCGATCCTGATCGACCAGCGCGTTCGCGGCGAGGCGGTTTGGCGCACGATCTTCCTCTACCCCTTGGCGGTGTCCTTCATCGTCACCGGTACGGTGTGGAGCTGGCTCTATAATCCCGTCGACGGAATCCAGGCTTTCGTGCGGGGGCTCGGCTGGACCGACTTCAGCTTCGCCCTGACCGCCAACCGCAACACCGCGATCTATGCGGTGATCATAACCGGTATCTGGCAGTCGTCCGGCTTCGCAATGGCGCTTTTCCTGGCCGGCCTGCGGTCGGTCGATCCGGATCTCATCAAAGCAGCGCAGATCGACGGTGCGTCGGTTTCCCGAACCTATCGGAAAGTCATCCTGCCGACGATCGCCCCGATTTTTCTGGCGGTGGCGGTCATTCAGATCCAGTTCGCCATCAAAACGTTCGACCTGGTGGCGGCGTTGACGCGGGGTGGGCCAGGCGTATCCACTACTTTCCCGGCGATCTACGTTTACGACCTGATGTTCCAGCGCGGGCAGATCGGCGAGGGTGCCGCCGCGGCGATGATGATGCTCGCCGCCCTTGCGGTTGTGCTGGTGCCCTATTCCTTGTGGGTCGTCTGGCGCAGGCGGGCGGAGGGCCGCAATGGCTGAAATTGCCCCGAACGCCCGGCATGATCCCGAAGCGGCCGCCGCTACGCGGCGATATTTCTGGAACCGCTTTCTTATTTATGCGGTGCTGACGCTTTTTGCGGTCATCTACCTTGCACCGCTGCTGGTCGTGGTCTTCAACTCGTTGCGGGAGCAGTCCGAGATTGCCCGCAACGGCCTCATCTCGCTGCCGCGCAGCTTCCGCCTCGACGCGTGGGCGGAGGCCTGGGGCACTTATTGCGTCAGCGGCACCTGCGAAGGCATGAAGCGCAATTTCTTCAACTCGCTCTGGATGGCGATCCCCGCGACCGTCATCTCCACGCTTCTCGGCGCCTTGAACGGCTATGTGCTGTCGAAATGGCGCTTCAAGGGCTCGGAAATTCTGTTCAATCTGATGCTGCTCGGCGTCTTCATGCCCGGCCAGATCTCGCTAATGCCGTGGGCGTTCCTGCTCGGCAAACTCGGCCTGACCAATTCGACATACGGGCTGGTCTTGATTCACGTCGTCCAGGGCATCTCGTTCACCACCCTGTTCTGTCGCAATTTCTACGTCAGCATACCGGACGACCTTATCAAGGCGGCACGCATCGACGGCGCCGGCTTCTGGCGGATTTTTCGCAAGATCATCCTGCCGCTGTCGCCGCCGATTTTGATCGTCACCGTCATCTGGCAATTCACCGGCATCTGGAACGAGTATCTGTTCGGCGTCGTCTTCACCTCGGGCCAGCAGCAGCCGATTACGGCGGCATTGGTCGCGCTCACTGCTGGCGGCACGACCGCCCGCGCCTATGACGTGATGAGCGCAGCCGTGCTGATCGGCGCGCTGCCACCGTTGCTGATCTATCTGTTCGGTGGAAAATATTTCGTGCGCGGCCTGACGCAAGGCGCCATCAAATGAGGCGCCATCAAATGAGGCATCACTCATGTCCGCGCTGATGATCCGCGACCTTCACAAGAGCTATGGCGGGCTCGAGATTCTGGCCGGCATCAATCTCGAGGCGCGGACCGGGGAATTCATCGCCCTCGTCGGTCCCTCCGGCTGCGGCAAGTCAACCTTGCTCGCCATGATCGCCGGCCTGGAAACTGTCACCTCGGGCGAGATCTGGATCGGCGACCGGCTGGTGAACTCCGTGCAGCCCAAGGACCGCGACATCGCGATGGTATTCCAGTCATACGCCCTCTATCCTACCATGACGGTGCGCCAGAACATCACCTTCGGCATGGAAAGCCGAGGCGTGCCCAGAGCGGAGCAAGCGGAAGCCGTAAAGCGGGTTGCCGCACTCCTGCAGATCGAGCAGTTGCTCAACCGCAAGCCGGGGCAGCTGTCGGGTGGGCAGCGGCAGCGCGTCGCGATGGGGCGAGCCCTTGTACGCGACCCGAAGCTGTTTCTGTTCGATGAGCCGCTGTCCAATCTCGACGCCAAGCTGCGCGTCGACATGCGCACCGAGATCAAGAAGCTGCACCACCGCGTCGGCAAGACGACGGTCTACGTCACCCATGATCAGGTCGAGGCGATGACGCTCGCGTCCCGCATTGCGGTGATGAACCAGGGCTCGGTGCAGCAGTTCGACACGCCGAAGCGGATCTATGACCGGCCGACTAACATGTTCGTGGCCGGTTTCATGGGATCGCCGGCGATGAATTTCATCCCCGCCCGGCTTACCGGCTCAAGCAGCATCGCGGTGCGCGCCGCTGACGGCGGTGACGCCACTCTTGCCCTTGCCGCGCCTTTGCCCGCCAGTGCCCCAATGGACGTGGTGCTCGGTGTTCGGCCGGAACACATCTACCGTTTCACGACCGACCTGAAGTCGCGCAAACCTGCTGTTCAGCCCATGCAGGCGCCGGTCGAATTGGTCGAGCCGACCGGGGCCGAGACGCTTGCCGTCCTCAGGCTGGGTGACCTGGAGATCACCGGCCGGTTCGAGCCGGATGACGCTCCCGTCATGGGCGAGACGATAACGCTCGGCATCGACATGTCGCGCGCCTGCCTGTTCGATCCAACAACCAAGGCGCTTCTGTGATCTGATGTCCATACAATTCGCGACTTACCCGAGCTTGACCGATCGCGTCGTGCTGATCTCCGGCGGCGCCTCCGGCATCGGGGCCGATATAGTCCGTGCTTTCGTGGCGAATTGCGCCCGCGTGGGCTTTCTCGATGTGCAGGATGGACCTGCGGAGGCGTTGGTGCGCGAGCTTGATGGGGCGGCCAGGCAGGCCCCGTTGTACCTCCGTTGCGATGTAACCGACGTCGCTGCGCTGCAGGCGTCGGTCGAAGCCGTGCGTACGCGGCTTGGTCCGGTCGCTGTCCTGGTGAACAACGCTGCCGATGATCAGCGCCATCCCGTTGACGCGGTGACGGCCGAATATTGGGACCGCAGCTTCGACGTCAATCTCCGGCATCACTTCTTCGCCGCGCAGGCTGTGCATCCGCATATGAAGGAACTCGGCTTCGGCTCGATCATAAACTTCTCTTCCATCGCCTGGCGTTTCGGCGCGGACCAGATGGTGGCCTATGCTACCGCCAAGGGGGCTGTCGTGGCCCTGACCCGCGCTCTGGCGCGATCGTTCGGACCTGACAACATCCGCGTTAATGCAGTCGAACCCGGCGCCGTTATCACCGAGCGGCAGCGCGAGCTGTGGTTCAAGACGCAGGACGCAATCGACCGGACGGTGCAGCGGCAATTGATCCGCCGCGTCCTGCTGGGCGAGGAGATCGCACGGACCGTGCTCTTCCTTGCCGCCGATGACAGCCGCATGATCACGAAACAGTCCATCACCGTCGATGCGGGTCTGCGATAGTGAGATCCCTTCCCCACCCTTCATTGGAACTGCCAAGCTGATGCTTCGTCTCGGCCTCAACCCTTACGGACTGACCTACCACCTCGGCCTGCAGGGCCGCGGCACGCCGCGGCACAATGCGGATGGGGCGGGGCTGGAAGGCTTCATAGCGCTTGCGCAGGAACTGGGCGCACGCACGCTCGAGATCTACGAACCATGGTTGACCGACTTGCCGGACGCCGAGGTCGTCGACCTGCGCAGGCGTCTGGCCGCGCTTGACATCGTGCCGGTGGTAAGCGGCGGACTTCTCGTGGCAGGTCCATTGGACAACGCGTTTCGGGCTGCGCGCCTGCTCGAGGCGACAACGATCCGTATTGCACTGACCCCCGTCTTGTGCGGTGACCGCAACGTCTGGGGCGGGAAATGGAACGAGTTCAACGCGACGATCCGCGCTGCCCTGGCGGAATGGGGGCCGCGTGCGGCGGCTGAGGGCCGGGTGCTCGGCATCGAGAACCATCAGGACTTCGGCAGCGACGAACTGGTCGCGCTCTGCAAACTCGGCGGGCCGGGTGTCGGCATCACCTACGATACGGGCAACACGTTCCCTGTCGGCGAGGCTCCGCTTTCCTTCACGCGGCGGATCGCGCCGCATGTCCGCCACGTTCACCTCAAGGATTATCGCGTGCAGTTCACGGATGAGGGCTACCGTCTGGTCCGCTGCGCGATCGGCGACGGCGCCGTGCCTTTCGCCGAACTGGCAGCTATCCTCGCCGAGCACCACGAAACGCTGACGGCCGTGCTCGAGCCAGGCGCTCTGGAGGCCCGCCACGTTCGCTGTCTCACCGACGACTGGTGGAACGGATATGCGCCGAAGACCGCGCGCGACTTCGCGGCCTGCCTGAGTGCTGCGCGCGTAAACCGCCTTGCGGACGACGCCGATTACCGGACGCCATGGGAACGCGACGATGACGGCGCACTCGTTTCGTATGAGCTCGACATGATCCGGCTCAGCGCCGCCAACATGAAGAAGTTCGATTTCATTGCAATGGAGAAATCAGCATGACTGCCCGAGAACTCAGCGGCCTGACTGCCTTCGTGACCGGCTCGGGACGCGGCCTCGGCCGCGTGATGGCCGACCGCCTGGCCGAACTTGGCGCAAACGTCGCGATCCACGATCTCGATTGGACCCGGCCGTCCCAATACGGCGAATTCGCAGACCTCGGCGAATCCGCCAGGGGTTTGGAAAAACATGGGACACGGGTGGCCGCGGTCACCGGCAACATCGGCGACAGGCAAGCCGTCGCCGAAATGAAGAGGAAGATCGAGTCGGACCTCGGCGATGTGCATGTTCTGGTCAACTGCGCCGGCGGTGATATCGGCGCCAAGGGGGTAAAGCCCAGCCCCAACAACGCGCTCGACATCGACTATGATGACATCAAGGTTCTGACCGAGAACAATCTCATCGGCACGATGCTGGTCTGCCAGGCGTTCATTCCGCCTATGGTCAAGCGCGGCTCAGGCTCGGTGATCAACATTGCCTCGGCGGCAGCGCATATCGGATGCTCGCCGGAGGTGGTCTACTCCACGCTGAAGGCGGCCGTCGTCCATTATACGCGCTGCCTCGCCAAGGAATTGATCGACGATGGCGTGCGCATCAATGCAGTGAGCCCCGGCGCCACCAAGACGGCACGGTTCCAGGCGAGCCGCGTCGTCGATCCGGAGCGCATGGATTCGAGCAAGAAATCGCTGAACCGGTATGCCGAGCCTGAAGAGATCGCCGAAGCGGTGGCCTTCCTCGCCGGTCCGCGCGCGCGCTTTATCAACGGGCAGGTCATCCGCGTCGATGGCGGTTTCACCATATTCCCAGGTTGAATCGCGGCCGTTCGCACCGTGAACTGTCGGGCTGAGCGCACCCCAATGAGCAGGGCCTCGACCGGCCCATTGCCGACCTTACTTGGTTGATGGGCTGTGACGTGCTCGCAGAGCCCAGGAACGGACGGGTGAAGTTCGGCAACACGACAATTCTCTTGGCGACACGCTGACGTTACAGCCCGCTTGTATGCACCCACGCAATGGCTCAGATTGTCTGGGTTCGGTCTACTCTGCGCCCTGAGAAGGCGAAGATTTCCGGATCGAGGCGCTGGGCCACTGCGCGGGGGGCAGAGCGAACCGCTCCTGTCTACACGTTCAGAGGCGCAACATTAAAGATTGGGGGAAAGATGAGGCAAGAGAACGACGTTGAGAAGTCGGTGCGCACGTTGCGTGCTCGAGCACCTGACGACGCGGCTGAATTGCTTGCCCGAGAGTCTCCCGAGTTCATCCGAGACGTATTAAGGTTGTTGCCGGATAGGCACGCCCGGAAGGTGGCGGAGCATTTGCCTCCGGATATGAGGCCTATCAAGCCTCATAGCGACGGCAAGGATATCGCGGTCCCCGGATCCGTCGTCGAGTTGATGGACCCGATCCCCGCCAGCGTTGCTGTCGGGACGACGGTAGCCGCCGCGGTCGAGGCCGTCAGACGCGCCCACGTGCCGACCGAGTTGACTTACCTCTACATCACGGACGAGGGCGACAAACTCGTTGGCCTGGTGGTTCTGCGCGATCTGATGCTGAGCGAACCGGCCGCCACGGTGGATCAGATCATGCTGCCGAAACCGTTCGCCCTTCACGTCGATATGCCTTTGGGCGAAGCCTGCAAGGCGGCGGTACGCCGTCACTACCCCGTCTATCCCGTGGTGGACGCGGAGAACCGGCTGCTCGGGCAGGTTCGCGGCTGGCGGCTTTTCGAGCAGCAAATCATCGAGATTTCTGCCCAGCCTGGCCAGATGGTGGGTGTCCAGAAGGAGGAGCGTTCTTTCACGCCGCTGTTTTCAGCCTTCTTGAAACGTCATCCGTGGCTGCAGCTCAACCTGCTGACGGCCTTCATGGCGGCTTTCGTGGTCAGTTCGTTCACAGGCACGATCGAGAAGATCGTCGCCTTGGCGGCGTTCCTCCCGGTACTGGCCGGGCAGAGCGGAAACACCGGCTGCCAGGCACTGGCCATGACGTTGCGTGGTCTCGCCCTGGGGGATGTCGACAAACGACCGAAGCTGCACCTGATTCTGAGGGAGGGGGTGCTCGGGATCGCCAACGGCGTGCTCGTCGGTCTCGTGGCGGCCGCGGCGATGTGGTTCTACGCCTCGCGGCAACCGGAGTCGGCATCCCAGGCGCCCATGCTGGCACTTGTGATCCTGCTCGCCATGTCCGGATCGTGCCTTATGTCCGGGATCTCCGGCGTGCTGATCCCGTTGGGCTTGCGGCGGGTCGGCGCCGATCCGGCCGTGGCTTCCGCGATCTTCCTTACCACCGTGACCGATATTGTAGGCATGGGCCTGATGCTGGGGCTTGCCACTACGCTCGTGCTGTAGTGGTCGCGACCGCTCTCCGAGCGCTTGCGCAACGCGACGGAAGACCTTCGGATGAGCTACATGTGACCCTGATGCGTCCTGCGGCGACCAGATACGTGCAGAATCGCGCAAACAATATTGATCTTGTCGGCTGCGCAATCCACGGCTGATTATGATTTGGCTTAGTTGCCGTTTGTAGCGAATACTTTCTCGAAGTCAAGCAAAGCTGAGAAGATGTTTGACCAACCAGCGTAGGCGAAATGCGAATGAACCCGATAGTTTGTTGCGCAGCTGCAACAGCTGCTGAGACTCGGCCGGTCTCGTGACAGTTCTGTCGCTTTTTTTCTTCTAGTCGTGCTAAGTCCTTCGCACTGGTCGGGTTTGGGGTGGGTTCTCGGCATGCAATCTTCGTTTCGAACGATCGTCGGCTGCGCCGCGGCGCTGCTTTGTAGCGGCACATTGCCGGCCGGCGCGCAGGGTCTTTTTTCGACCTACGACGATGCTTTTTCAGCCCGCATCGCCAGTCCGGCCGACAACGGAACGCTCGCCCAGTTCGTCACGGTTGCCGTCAATGCAGGGCAATACGATCAGGCGATCTCCTCGATCGAGCAGTATCTGATCAAATATCCCCGCGATGCGCGTGCCCGGCTGGCGGCCAGCCGGTTGTACTATCATGTCGGCTCCTACGAATTGGCCCGGCGGCAGGTGCAGTACGGCATCGAAGTCGGCGGCCTGTCGACAACTGAGCAGCAGGAAGCCGTTCGCCTGCTCGCCCGCATCGAGCGCGCGTTGCGTGGCATCACCTGGGAATTCGCTCTGACCGGCGGCGTGTTCAGCGCATTCACCGATTTTGAGCCCGGCGGGGCTCAGGACGACAATAGCTTCGTCTCGCCCTACGGGCGGGCGGAAGGCTTTGTCCGGTGGGACCTCGGCACGCCAAGTGCCGACGCTCTCGTCCTATCGGGGGCGCTGACGGCGACAGAGCGTTTTTTCACGCCAGACCTGTCGGTTCCGGGTAGCAAGGAGACTTTCATCCACGGCAACGCCGCGATCACCTGGGACAAGGGGTTGCCCAACAGTGGGATCGATTCGCTGCGCCTGCTGCTTTCCGCGTTCACCGTTACGGATCGCTTCGACAGCGATATCCACGAAACCGGCATCGGCCTCAGCGGACGCTTCCTGGTGCGCCCGACGGTCGAGACGATCCTTTTCGCCGGCGGCGGCTACATCGATCTAAGCGCCTCGCAAGGCATTTTCGCCGATAGCAGGGTTTTCTATGAGGCAGGCGGCAGCTACCGCTTCCGCAACGGCCAGGCGCTCGGACTGCGCTTTGTCGGCTCGAATGACTTCGCCTCCGGATCCGGCGAAATCGGCCGCAGCTACATGGGCGAGGTCCGCTATGGCGGCCTGTTGATGAACGCACCGGATCTTTTCGCATGGTCGCACCAGGTCGCCTTCTCGGCCGGCCATAGCGACACTCCCGATCTGTCCATCGGCATCGGCACAAATATCAAGAGCGACTTCTGGCGCATTGCCTCGGAAAGCGATTTTCAGCTGACGGAGTCGCAGAAGATCAGCGTCGATCTCGCCTATCGCGAAACCAACTTCGATCTCGCCAGCCGCGACCGAAAATCGTTCGAAATGCTGATGAGCTACACGTTGACGCTCAATTGAAAGAGGCCGCGATGAGAACCCTGAATCGTCAGATCGCCATTTTTGTCGCCTGCCTTGCCTTCGCGGCACCGTCCGCTGCTGAAACGGTGGGGTCGATGACGGCCTACCAGACCAACATCGTCCGCAACAACGGCGGGACAATGAACGTCGGCGCCGGCGTCGAACTCGGCGATCAGCTGCGCAGCAATCCCACTGGTCTTGGAATGCTGGTGTTCCGGGACGAATCGAGCGCCAAGATTGGTCCGAACACCAGCCTAACGATCGATGAATTCGTCTACAATCCGGGCTCGGGATCTGGAAAGATCGACATCGGGATGAACAGCGGCCTTGCCCGTTTTTATGGCGGCCAGGTTTCGAAAGGCGGCGTCATGCAGGTTGCGACGCCGCACATGGTGCTCGGGGCCAGAGGCGGCATCATCGAAGTGCTGGTGGCAGCTGGCCAGACCGTCGGCATACTGCGCGCCGGCCGCATGACCTGCACGATGAATGGCAAACGGCTGGTCATCACAAACCCGGGCTTCGCCTGCACGTCAGAAAATGGCAAGCTGCTGACCGGCTACGGGGGAATCGACACCTTCCCGATATTGGACAGCATCGACCGGATAGCCGGCACGGGCCTGCCAGGGGCACCGGGTCCGGGATTGGACGTAAGCGCGATTTGTGCGTCGGCACTCGGCGGCTCGCTCAAAATCTGCGACTCTACCGACGGCGCATTGCCAGGAGTGGTCATAGAGTTCCCCGACAGCCTAACGCCACCTGTGGGCGGCGGCGTGGATAACGGTGGGTGTGAGGGTGAGGGTTGCTGCTATCCAGACTGTAGGTAGACCCGTCCGACCGGCATGAGCCCCTTGTTCGATTGGCGGCAAGCTGCCAGGCGCAAAATATCAGGCCTTGCGGTCGTGCTCTTGCTGGTCGCTTGCCATTTGGCTTTCGACGGGCCGCTGTCGCGCCTCCGCGAACGTACGTACGACTTCTACCAGTTTCTCGCCCCGCGCCAGGCAACTAGCAATCCCATCGTGATCGTCTCGATAGACGATGCCAGCCTCAAGGCACATGGGCGATGGCCTTGGAACCGTGGCCTCTTGGCCGATCTGGTCGATGGCATCGCCAAATCCGGCGCCGCAGTGATCGGGCTTGCGCTGGTGCTGCCCGAGGCCGACACCTCGCCTGAGGGCATCGCCGGAGACAAGCGCCTGACAACGGCACTGGCGAAAAACCGAACGGCGCTTGCCGTCAGCCTGGGCAACGAGGCGACGGTTTCAGAAGCAGAGCCCAAAGCCGGCTGGTCGATCGTCGGGCAAGTACCCGACACACTTCCCGGCTTCACCGGCTTGACCGGCTCGCTTGCCGAATTCTCGAACGCCGCCGCGGGCCTCGGCGTCATTCGAACATTGCCCGATCCAGACGGCGTACTGCGCCATGTGCCGTTGCTGTGGCTTCGCAACACCGCTCAAGGCGTGCAGCTCTGGCCGTCCTTTGCGCTCGAGCTCCTGCGCCTTTATGCCGGGCAGGACGGCTACATAGCCCGGATGAATGCCGCCGGGTTTAATGCACTCAGGATGGCCGGCGCCATTGTGCCGCTCGAGCCGGAGGGGAGCATCCGGCTTTGGGAAACCGCCACGGATACGCCACGTATATCTGCCAGCACTATCCTTTCGGGCGACAGTGATCCGCGGCTGCGGAATGCCATCGCCATTGTCGATCTGTCGGCCGTGGGGCTGACGCAATACCTGCCCACGCCGACGCGTCCAACGCGACCAGGCGCAGACATCCACGCCGATGCAATCGGCCAGATGCTCGCCGGGCGCTATCTTACAGAACCGACGCACGCGCGTATGCTCGAGCGCCTCTGGTTTGTCCTCAGTGCCATCGTTTTCATCGGGCTTTCCGGAGTGCTCGCCGAACGTGTCGTGCTTGGCGCCCTCGCTCTGGGGCTGCTGGCGGTCACGCCGTTCGTGTTCGGCTCTCTCGAATACAGCATACAGGGTGCACTCTATGACCCGCTGCAGCCGGCGCTTGCGACGGTCCTGGTAGCCGGCTTCGAAGGCTATGTCCTCTACAGGCGGAGCGAGCAGCGCCGGTCCACCTTGGCACGGCAGTTCTCCCAGTATCTGTCGCCTTCCGTGGTGCAGCGCCTCGCAAACTCGGACACCGAAGCGATCCTCTCCGGCGAAAAGCGCGAGATCACAATCCTGCTCAGCGACATACGCGGCTTCACGACGATGAGCGAACAACTCGATACCCAAGAAATCGCAAAGGTGGTCAACCACTTCCTCGGCATTGCGACCGATGAGATCCTCAAGCGCGACGGGACGATCGACAAATTCATGGGCGACGCGGTGCTGGCCTTCTGGAACGCGCCGCTTGATCAGCCGGATCATCGCGAGCGCGCGCTCGAAGCGGGGCTTGCCCTGATCGAGCGGGTGAAGCGCGAAGACGCCGCCTTCACCGCGGAAGGCCACCCCTCGATCGCAATCGGCGTCGCCATCGAGACGGGCATCTGCTCGGTAGGCAATTTCGGCTCGGAACGGCGCTTCGACTACACGGCGATCGGCTCGCCGGTGAACCGTACGGCACGGCTCGAATCGACGACCAAGAAGCTGCGCATCCCCCTGGTGCTTGGTCCCGGCTTTGCGGCAGGAGCGCCGATGCCGGTCGTTCAGGCGGGTGCCTTTGAGCTTCAAGGTCTCAAGGGCGAGGTGCCGGTTTTCACCATTCCGGAGATGCACCCCTCGTCACACTCCACCGGGGAAATCGTGTGACGTTTGGCACCGGTTCAACTCGCTATCTCATTGGCCGGCGAGCGAAAGCCAAGGGCGGCGGAAATACGATAGGCCCGGGCTACGATGTCGCCCAGTGGCTGCCCGAAAGGACCCTCCAGTTCACGACGCGGGCCGACCAGTATACGCTAGACATGAATGCCAAGACTATCTGAGGAGTTGTAGACTTGACGAGCATCGCCACGGGATCCGTCGCGGATCGCGGCCGCGCTACATACGATCTTGGCGCGACCGCCATCTTTGCTTCGAAATCAGACCCACGCTTCCATTATTGTCTGTATGTGCCGCCTGCGGTGGGGGAAGGCGCCAAAGTCGATCTGCTGGTCGCCATCCACGGTACTGGCCGCACCTCGTTCCTGGGCTTCCGCGACGCGTTCGCCGAGTTCGGACGCTGGAACGACTGCGCTATCTTGTGCCCGCTGTTCCCAATCGGCGTTCTCGGCGACGACGCCCGCAGCGGATATAAATACATGATCGAGGGCGACATCCGCTACGATCAGGTGCTGCTCGCCATAGTCGAGGAAGTCGTTGCAAAATATCGTCAGGACTGGACCCGCTTCGCCATGTTCGGATTTTCCGGCGGCGGGCATTTCACCCATCGCTTCGCCATCCTTCATCCCGACAGACTATGGGCGGCTTCGATCGGCGCGCCGGGCTCGGTGACCTTGCTCGATCCCACGCGGGACTGGTGGGTGGGCATTCGCAACCTGCCGGAGAAGTTCGGCATCACCTTCGACGCCGCCGCGCTGGCAAGAGTCCCTGTCCAGATGATCGTCGGCGATGCCGACCTGGAAACCTGGGAAATCACGCACGGCCAGGGCAGCAACCATTGGATGCCGGGCGCCAACGATGCAGGACAAACGCGGCCGGAACGCCTCAGGACGTTGTGTCGATCGTTCGAGCAAGCGGGTGTGCGCGTACGCTTTGATTTGCTGCCAGGCATATCCCACGAACGCGACGCGGTTCTCGATCCGGTCAAGGATTTCCTGGCCCAGGCGCTCAAGGAACGACGGACCGCATCAAGATGAATGCAATGGCCGGCCCTGCACCGACAGGCCTGGACAAAGACAGGCTGCCTCAATCGTATTTGGCCACAAAGCGTCCGACGGCGGCGAGGCAATCGTCCTTCTCCTCGACATGCGGCATATGGCTTGAATTCGGGAAGACCACGCCTTCGACGTCGGGAATATGATCGAGAAAGGGCTGGACGCAGGCTTCGGTCGCTTCGTCGTAAAATCCGCGGAACGCCAGGGTCGGCGCCTCGATCAGATGCAGCCGGTCGATGATGGTCCAGTTCCGCATGGTGCCGATGACGTGGAATTCATTGGGTCCGTTCATGGTGTGATAAACCGTCGGATCAGCGTCGATTGCCGCGAATGTCCGGGCGACTTCCGGCGGCGTCGGAAGGACACGGCAGACGTGGCGGTCATAGAAGGCTTTGGTTGCCGCAACATAATCCGGGTGATCGGTGGTCCCGGCTGCCTCGTGCCGGTCAAGCGCACTTCGCACATCGGCCGGCAGCCCGGCGCGCAATTGCAGCGCGCCTTCCACCCATAGCGTCATTGAGGCCAGCGAATTGGCCAAGATCAATGCCTTGAGCCCGGCCGGGCGTCGCACGGCATGTTCGGCCGAGAGTATGCCGCCCCAGGATTGGCCGAGCAGGGCGTAACGGTCGGTAATGCCAATGTGAGCAAGCAGCGCGTCGAGTTCGCCCAAAAAGAAATCGACAGTCCAGAAGTCGCCGCCCTTGTCGGGCAGATGGGTCGATTTGCCGTTGCCGATCTGATCGTAATGGATGACGGCCCGCCCGGTATCGGCCAGCTCCTTGAACGAATCGACATAGTCATGAGTGCAACCCGGCCCGCCGTGAGCGACGACCAAAGGCAGCTTGCCCGAGTTGAGATCTCCGATTACGCGATACCAGGTGCGGTAGCCCTTGTAGTCGCTAAATCCTTCGGTGGTCGCATGTGCCGTCACAGTTCCAAGCTCCGCGTCGTGGCGCGGCAGGAACCAAAGTGACGGACCCTCCCAAGCCTTGTTTGCGGGCGACGGTACTAAGCGGCCCGGCGCATTTACAGCTAGCACTATTTATAGGTTTGCTTTGGCAGGGGCCGGTGGCCTTCAGGCGGAGAGCCTCAATGCTCCGGCTCGAGCAGCCGGTAGTGGGCAGCCAGCGCGATGGCGTGGAAGCGGTTGCGCGCGCCAAGCTTGCGTGTCGCCGCGTTGAGATGCAGCGTTGCAGTCGGCACCGCGCGGCCAATCTCGCGCGCGACCTGCTTGGCCGTCAGTCCGGCGGCGGCGAGGCGCAGGCACTGACGCTCGCGCGACGTCAGATGGACATATTGGCAGGTGCGGATTCCGGCATCGAAACCGGCATAGACGGAATCATGCAAGAGACGGCCCAGATCACCGATTTCGGCGATGAACTGCCTTGCTTCGGCCTCGAACCCGGTCTCGGGGTCGGCGCGGATCGCGGTGAAGGTGGCCAGATCCCCGCCGGCAAGACGGATGGGCACGGTGACGCCGCAGGTCATCCTGGTGTCGAGCAGATAACTGATCACGGGATCATGCCTGGACCGAAGCACGTGCTGCATGACCGTGCTCTGAACGCCTTTGTGCGACCAGAGGAACGGCCTCGATACGGCGAGCGCTGCTTCCTGCACGGGGTCAAGTTGATAGTACCCGCCTTTGCACCAGAGATCCTGCATGTCGCGCGGCACGTTGTGCAGAGCCATCAGCGAGGGCGTGATCAGGTCGCCCTGATGGCTGACGGGCACAGGCGTATAATCATAGATGAAGGAGGTGAACCCGACGGGCTCCAGCACATCGGTCGCCACCGCCATGGCAGCGTCGATGCTCATTCCTGTTCGGAACCGGCTCTCTAGATCGCCTGAAAACCCCTGCATCCGGCAAGCTTACCCGCTGGCTATTGCTTGTCAAACAACCATGTCGTCCGAGTGCTCAATAAATAGGCTTAGGCCGGCCTCTCGACCTATCTATCTTAATAGCTATCCTGTCTGGCTTCGCTGGTCGTAGTCTTTTTGCGATTGGGCGAACTCGCGGAGACTACCCGCAACCCAACATCATTTCCAGCCACGCCGCGGTCGATGATTGCGTCTAGCCTGGCAAGTCGACTCGCTTTCCACGAGGAACACAACCATGCGACCCCAAAAGGCACCTGCAGCCCAAAAGGCACTGGCAGCGTTGATACCCGGCCTGGCTCTGCTCGGCATGACGATCGTGTCGCCGCCGAGCAGTGCCTTGGCCGCCGAAGGCGAGCCCGGCGGCACGCTCCGCTTGCTGGCCAATGCAGCCGCCGGCACCGCCGATCCGCACATCAATTACACGCTGCAGTTTTTCCAGATGAACTATATCCTCTACGATGGTCTCTTGACCTACAAAAAGGCCGGAGACAAGACCGGCTTCGAGGTTGTCGCGGATCTCGCCGAAACCCTGCCGCAGGTCGAAAACGGCGGTAAGACCTATGTCTTCAAGCTGCGCAAAGGCATCAAGTTCGCCGACGGCTCGGACGTCACCAGCAAGGATGTGATGGCTTCGTTCCAGCGCATCTTCAAGATCAGCGGGCCGACGGCCGGGACCTTCTACAATGGCACCATCGGCGCCGATGCGTGTTTGAAAACACCCGCCACATGCACCCTCGAAGGCGGCCTGTCGGTTGACGACGCAGCCGGAACGGTCACCTTCAACCTGGTCCAGCCGGATGCCGAGTTCCTGCAGAAGATCGCCATTCCGCACGCCGCGATCCTACCGGCAGGCGCGCCGCTCAAAGATGCCGGCACTGATCCGATCCCGGGCACCGGGCCCTACATGATCGCGAGCTATGATCCGAACAAGCTGATGAAAATGGTGCGCAACCCTCACTTCAAGGAATGGAGCAAGGAAGCCCAGCCGGCAGGGTATCCGGACGAGATCGACTACGAATTCGGCCTCACCGACGAAGCGGCGGTGACGGCGGTCGAGAATGGGCAGGCGGACTGGATGTTCGATCCGCCGCCGGCGGATCGTCTCACCGAACTCGGCACCAAATATGCCAAGCAGGTCACGGTGCATCCGCTGACGGCGATGTGGTATGCGCCGATGAACAACAATCTGGCGCCGTTCAATGACATCCGTGTTCGTCAGGCGGTGAACTTCGCCATCGACCGCGCCGCGATCGTCAAGCTCTTTGGCGGCAGCAATCTGGCGCAGCCGGCCTGCCAGATCCTGCCGCCGGGCTTCCCATCATTTGCGCCGTATTGCCCATTCACCGCCAATCCGGGCGAAAAGTGGTCGGCGCCGGATATGGACAAGGCCAAGCAATTGGTTGCCGCATCGGGAACCGCAGGTCAGGAGGTGACGATCATCACCGAGGACAGCACCGTCTCGAAGGCGATCGGGGTCTATCTGCAGGACGTGCTCAACCAGCTCGGCTACAAGACATCGGTCAAGCCGATCTCGCAGAACATCCAGTTCACCTACATCCAGAACACCAACAACAAGGTGCAGATCTCGGTCTCGCAATGGTTCCAGGATTACCCGGCGCCATCCAATTTTCTGGAAGTGCTGTTCAGCTGTGCCTCGTTCACGCCGGGCTCGGACGCGTCGGTCAACATTTCCGGGTTCTGCGACAAGTCGATCGACGCAGCGATGGCCGAAGCAGAAACAGCCACCATCGCCGACCCGGCCAAGGGCGCAACGCTCTGGACCGCCATCGACAAGGCGGTGACGGACAAGGCCCCGATCGCTGTGCTGTTCACACCCAAGCGGGTCGATGTCGTCTCTTCCAGGCTGAAGAACTTCACCTTCAGCCCGCAATTCTACTGGATCGTCAGCCAGTCCTGGGTGGAATGATCTCCGGGAGCCGATGCGACGGAGTGCCGCCGGCGCTCCGTCGCATTTCCTTTTCCGCCGGATCAGCGCATCTTCCAGGTCGAGATTTTTCCTAGGCAATCCTGTTCATGGTCAATGTCATTGCGGACCAGCCTGCCGCCCCGGTCCGCCAGGCCGCCGATGGCCCATGGCGCACGGCATGGCGCAAGCTTAAAGCCGATCGTTCGGCAATAGCGGCATTCGGCGTGCTCGTCGTGATCGTGATCGCCTCGCTGGCGGCGCCGCTCTATGCGCACTATGTCTCCCACACCGATCCGTTCGTGACCAATCTCAATGGCGAGATCGTCATCGATGGGATTGACCAGCCGGTATTGCAGCCTTCCACCGAAGGCCTCGGCCTTGGCATGACGCCGATTGGGCCCACCTGGAGGATCGGCCCCTATCTGCTCGGCGCCGACAATCAGGGCCGTGACGTCGCGGCGCGACTGCTTTATGGCGGGCGGGATTCGCTGTTGATCTCGGGTGCTGCCGCTGTGCTGTGCCTCACCCTGGCGACCTTTCTGGGGGTGGTGTCCGGATTCTTCGGCGGTATCGTCGACATCAGCTTGTCGCGCATTCTCGATGTGCTCTGGGCCTTTCCCATTTTCCTGCTGGCGATTTCGTTGTCTATCGTGCTGATTGCGCAGAGCATCCAGATCGGTCCGTTCGAAATCCGCTCCGGCAGCTTGTGGCTACCGGTGTTCATCATCGGTATCGTCTATGTGCCCTACGTGGCACGGCCGATCCGCGGCCATGTCCTGACCTTGATGCAGGCCGAGTTTGTGACCGCGGCGACCGGGCTTGGCGCGGCGCCCTGGCGCATCCTGCTGCGCGACATCATGCCAAATGTGGTGACGCGCATCATCGTTTTCGTGCCGTTGATCCTGGCACTCAACATGATGACGGAATCCTCGCTGTCGTTCCTGTCGATCGGCGTGCAGCCGCCGGATGCCAGCTGGGGCACGATCATCCAGGACGGTCAGGGCCTGCTCTATTCCAGGCCGATCGTGGCGCTGGCGCCCGGGCTTGCCATTGTCGTCACCGTACTTGCTCTCAACATTCTGGGTGACGGCGTGCGCGACGCGCTCGATCCAAAATCCTCGCCGAGGGGCATCTAGTGCTTGCCGCCCTGAGTTTCCGGCTCAGCCAGATGGTGCTGGTGATGTTCGGCATCAGCGTCGTCGCTTTCCTGATCTTCTTTGCCACGCCCGGTGCCGATCCCTCGGCCCGCATTGCCGGCCGCAATGCCTCCCAGGAGACATTGATCCAGGTCCGCCACGATTTTGGTCTCGACCGGCCATTGCCGGTGCAATATGGGCTGATGATGAACCGGCTTTTCGTCAGCCGCGATCTCACCTCCTTCGTCAATCGCGGGCAGCGCGTGATTCCCGCGGTGATAGGCGCCATTCCCGTTACGCTGTCGCTGGTGGGCGGCGCCGCGGTGCTTTGGGTGCTGGGCGGACTGATTGTCGGGGTGATCGCCGGTGCGACGCGCGGCACGTTCATCGACCGGGCGCTGATGATCCTGAGCCTGATTGGAGTGTCTATTCCGGTCTTCTGGCTCGGCGAGGTCGCCAATCTGCTGACACAGAGCCGCTGGCATGACACCTGGCTGTTTTCCTGGGTTCCTCCCCTCGGCTACATTCCCCTGACGAAGGACCCCTGGGGCTGGTTCAAGGCGCTCGTCATTCCGTGGTTCACGCTGGCAACCCTTTATGTCGGCCTCTACGGACGGGTGCTGCGGGCAAGCCTGATCGAGATGATGCAGGAGGATTTCATCCGCACCGCGCGGGCCAAGGGGATCGGCGAACGGCGGGTGCTGCTGCATCACGGCCTCAGAACCTCACTAGTGGCATTCGTCACCATGTTCGGCCTCGATTTCGGTGCGCTGGTCGGTGGCGGTGCGCTGTTGACCGAAGTGGTCTTTGGATTGCAGGGCGTCGGGAAATTGACTTATGAGGCACTGCAGACCCTCGATCTGCCGATGATCCTTGCCACGGTGATCTACGCCTCCTTCTTCGTGGTCATGGCAAACTTCGTCGTCGATACCGTCTTCGTCTTCATCGACCCGAGGGTCCGCGATGTCCGCTGACGTTCCTCTTCTCGTCGTCGAGGGTCTCACGATATCCTTCCGTAGCGACGCGGGCCTGGTGCGGGCAGTGGCAGGCGTCTCGTTTGCCGTCGAGCAGCGGGAGATCGTCGGGGTCGTCGGCGAATCCGGTTCGGGCAAAAGCCAGACCTTGCTCGCCATCATGGGGCTGATCGACAGCCCCAATGCCGTTGTCTCCGGTTCAATCCGTTTCATGGGACAGGAACTGATCGGGCTCAACCGGCGTGCGCTCGATGCCATTCGCGGCCGCCAGATCGCCATGATCTTCCAGGATCCGCTGTCGGCGCTTACCCCGGTGCACACGATCGGCAACCAGATCTGCGAGCAGGTGCGCGCGCATGAGAACGTGTCGGCACGGGCGGCGCGGGCGAGGGCGGTGCAGTTGCTGGATGCGGTCGGCATTGCGAATCCGGATCGGGTCGTCGACGGCTATCCGCATCAGCTCTCCGGCGGCATGCGCCAGCGGGCGGTGATTGCGATGGCGCTCTCGTGCAACCCGGCGCTGCTCGTCGCGGATGAACCGACCACGGCCCTGGACGTGACCGTGCAGGCGCAGATCCTCGAGCTGATCGGACGGCTGCGTGACCAGTTCGGCTCGGCGGTGATCCTGGTCACTCACGATCTTGGCGTCGTCGCTCAGGTCGCGGATCGGGTCATGGTCATGTATGGCGGACGCTTCGTCGAGGAGGGTAGCAAAGGCAGCGTGTTCCGGACGCCGCTGCATCCCTACACATGGGGACTGTTCGGCTCGATCCCGCCGATGGATGGCGAGCGTCCGGCACGGCTCGCCGGGATTCCGGGAGCTCCGCCTTCCCTCTCCAACCTGCCGAAAGGCTGCGCCTTCGGGCCTCGTTGCGCCTTTCACCACGATGCCTGCATTGTCCAGCCCCCGCTTGTCGGCGGGAACGGCCATCGTGCTGCTTGCGCATTGCCGGAAACCAGCCGCAAGCGATTCCATATCCGCGAGGTTGCCAGCATCGAGACGCCAGTATGAGCGGCGTGCTGCGGGAGCGCCCGCTGCTCCGGACCAGCGACCTTTCGAAACACTATCACGTCGGCCGCTCGATCTTCCCGGCGCAGCGCCGGACGGTCCAGGCGGTCGACACGGTATCGCTCGACATCTGGCCGGGGGAAACGCTTGGCATCGTCGGGGAGTCCGGTTGCGGCAAATCCACTCTTGGCCGATGCCTAGTGCGTCTGACCGATATCACCTCCGGTTCGCTGGAGTTCGAGGGCCGCGACATTACCGACGCGTCCCAGCGTCAGCTCCGTCCGTTGCGGCGGCAGATGCAGATGGTCTTTCAAGATCCGAGCGCCTCGCTCAATCCGCGTCGGCGGGTCGGCGATCTTTTGGCCGATCCGTTCCGCATCCATGAGCGCCTCTCGGCATCGGAAATGGCGGACCGCGTCGCCGAGCTTCTGCGCCGGGTCGAATTGTCCCCCGAGCACGCGTCGCGCTATCCCCACGAATTCTCGGGCGGCCAGCGCCAGCGTATCGGCATTGCTCGCGCTCTGGCACTCCGGCCACGGATGATCGTGGCCGACGAGCCGGTCTCGGCGCTCGACGTTTCGATCCAGGCCCAGATCGTCAATCTGCTCGCCGATCTCCGCGAGGAGTTCAACCTGACCTATGTATTCATCGCCCATGATCTGTCCGTAGTGCGTCAGATTTCGACGCGAGTGGCCGTCATGTATCTGGGATCGATCGTGGAGAGCGGGCCGACCGATCTGGTCTTTGCCGCACCCAGGCATCACTACACTGCGGCACTGCGTTCCGCAGTACCGATACCTAGTGTCGATCGGGCGCGGCGCGCGCGGCTCGTCCTGGAGGGTGACTTGCCGAGCCCGATGAACCCACCCTCCGGGTGTCGGTTTCACACCCGTTGCCCGGCTGCTACTTCCACGTGCCGCAACGAGCGTCCGCTTCTGCAGAGAACGGGAGACGGTCGCCTGGTTGCTTGCCATCATCCCGGCGGCGGGTAAGGCGGGATTCTCGTTCGGGTGACAGGTGGAAGGCTGGGATTCCCGAAGAGTCCGACGGTGCCTGTGTTTGACGAAGATAAATTGTCCCTCAAAGCAATCGAGTGGGAGTGCGTATCTCCAAGCACGCTATGGCGCGACGTAACCCATAGATTTAGAATAAATCCGGGAGAACGGCGGGCGAAACGAGCAATGGCTCGGTGAGAGAAGGAGGCCTGCGATGATCCGGCACTATCTTCGTGTCATGGACGGAAGCCCTCTCGCAGTTGATGTCGGAGGGGATCCCTCCAGTCCCGCTCTATTGCTGCTGCACGGCTTTCCCAGCTCAGCGCGCACGTTCCGGCGTCTGGCCCCGATGCTCCTCGACGACCTGTTCGTCATCGCTCCCGATCTTCCGGGGTTCGGCGAGTCCGATGTGTTCGCCTCGATGTCCTTCGAAGCAATGGGGAACGCAATCCTCGAAGTCCTCGACCACTTCTCCGTCGGTCCTCGCTTCATCTACCTTCACGATTTCGGCGCGCCAGTCGGCTTTCATGTCGCGATGCATGCGCCCGCGCTGGTGACGGGTCTGATCATCCAGAATTGCAACGCTCATACCAGTGGGTTCGGCCGCCAATGGGCAGACACCATCGCCTATTGGTCGAACCCCACCGCGGAGAATGAGGCCGCCGCCACCGCTCATCTGACCTGGGAAGGGATGCGGTATCAGTATGTCGGGGGCCTGCCCGACGATATCGCAAAGGCCATCGCTGCCGAAAACTGGGATGAGGACTGGCGCGTGATGAGCCTGCCGGGACGGCTCGAGGCACAACGTGCCCTCGTGGCGGACTATGGAAACTATGTGCGCCGCTTCGCAGAGATCCAGGGCTATCTGCAAACCTACAAGCCGCCTGCCCTGATGGTATGGGGTCGCCATGACCCTTTCTTCGAACTCGCCGAAACCATGAGTTGGATCGAGGCGCTTCCCCGTATGGACGCCCATATCCTCGACGCCGGTCATCTCCTGCTCGAAACCCGCGCGGAAGCGGCAGCTCACCTGATCCTTGATTTCATCAACAGAGAAAAGCGCCGGTCCAGGTGAATGGGTCACGGTGTCGGATTTGCCCGCCGTCAGCAATTTTTTGTTATTGATTTCAATATTAAGCGGGCGCGGCTGTGCCGAGAGCCACCGCCAGGACATCGGCAAGGCGACGGCCGGCGCTGCCGTCCTCGTCAAGGCGCGGATTGTAGATGGTGACCTCGAGTCCGACCGCCTTGCCGCTCGCCAGGATGATCCGGAGCGCCGCCGACAGTTCGTCCCACGACAGCCCGCCCGGTACGCGGAAATCGACCGCCGGCATGATCGCATCGTCGAGACAATCGGCGTCTAGATGGATGAAGAAGCCGTCGAGTTCCGCCCGCGTCAGGTGGCCAGCGGCCGCCCGGGCGGCGGCTTCGACGCCCAGGCGGCGGATGGCGTGGAGATCGTAGGCCATGAGCTCGGCTGGCAAAGGCTGGCTGCCGAATTCGGCCTGGTCCTCATGGTCGCGAAATGCGAAGGCGACAGCGTCCTCGGGACGCACCAACGGACGGCGGTCCTCCAGGTCGGTCAGCAGCGCCGGCCCGTAGCCGGTGACGAAGGCCAGGTCCATGGACGCGCCTTCGCCATTGGGCTCGGCCTCGGGCTGGAAGAAGTCGGCGTGGCCGTCGATAAAGAACAGGCCGTAGCGGCCGCGCCGGCGCAGCGCGAGCATCGGACCTAGCACGATCGTACAGTCGCCGCCCAGCACCACCGGGAATTCGCCCGCGTCCAGCAGCTCCTCCACGGCGTCGGCGAGCTTGGGCGACCACGCCGCGATCGCGTTGGCATTCAGCGTCAGGGTGGCAGGGTCGGGCTTCGGGTCTTTCGGCGGAACGGCCAGCCGCCCGGCACGGCGCGCATGGATGCGCTCGGCGAGGCCCAGTTCCAGCAGCCGACCGGGCAAGGCCTCAACGCCGTCGGTCGCCAGACCCAGCGAGGACGGCGCTTCAAGGATGGCATAGGGGCGGGTCGGCATCAGATGCTCCAGGTATCGCGAACAAGAACCGGCGCAACGCCGGCGGTCTCTGCTACAGAGCGCTGCGCCCGAGGCTGTCGGTCTGGCGGCGCATAGGCGATGCTTTTGCGGCCAAAACTCAACTTGCAGCCGACGTAACCTCGGTACGCAACATCCCAAATTGCGCTTCAGGCCGCCACGCTCTTCAACGTTATCTCCAGCACCTTTGACGGTATTTTTTCGTCAATTCGATCGCGCTGGTTTCGCCGGAGATCGCACCATGCGGCCAGTTGATACCGAAAGTGGACAAAGCCGAGGAAATTTCAACCTGTCCAATTCCATCAAGGCGCACACGGCCCCGCGCCAATGTCGGCGACAAGCCCGGCGCGCGTGCTCGTCCTTTGCGCGCCGAGTTGCGGCCTTGATCAGATGTTTGGGGAATTGGACGCCGCGACCGTTGCTGGCATGCCGCCAAATACGGCGTCACCATCGAGCCGCCGGCTGCCTGGGATGTCGTTCCAGGCCGGCAGCGCGTCTGTCAGGCTGGAAACAGAAATGCGGCGGCAGGATCGAAAAAGATCTGCCGACTGCTTGGGGCGCTGCCTTCCTGTGCTTCTGCCATATCGGATGTCGGCCTGACGTCGATCTCCTGGCCGGCGGCCGTGCGCGCGATGACTCGCCGCCGCTCGCCGAAGAAGGCGGTGTCGATGAATTCGACCGCAAGCCCGGCAGTGGCCGGGCCGGGCCTCAGCCGAAACGCTTCCGGCCGCACCATCAGCCGGGTCTTCTGACCATGGCTGAAGTCCTGATCGATCCTGACGCCGGAGACGACCGAGCCATCGGCCAGGCGGATCGTGGCGGAGCCGTTGACGGTTTCAAGATGCTCAGCCGGCAGGAAATTGGAATTTCCGATGAAGCTGGCGACGAATTCGCTCGCCGGTCTCAGATAGAGGTCCTCACCGGTGCCGATCTGCTCGATGCGCCCGTCCCGAAACAAGGCGATGCGATCCGAAAGATGCAGCGCCTCGTCCTGATCGTGAGTGACGTAAAGGATCGTTACACCGGTTTCGCGGTGGATGCGTCGTATCTCGGCCTGGATTTCCTCGCGCAGCTTCTTGTCGAGCGCCGAAAGCGGCTCGTCCATCAAAAGGATCGGCGGATCGTAGGCCAGCGCCCGGGCAAGCGCCACGCGCTGCTGCTGTCCGCCGGAAAGCGCGCCAGGATATCGGCCGCCGAAACTCTCGAGCCGCACCAGCGACAGCATCTCGGCGACCTTTCGGTTCACCTCGGCGTCCGGCCGGCGGCGCACGCGCAACGGAAAGGCAACATTCTCGGCGACGGTGAGATGCTGGAACAGCGTGTAGCGCTGGAACACCATGCCGATGTTGCGTTTGTGCGACGGCACCGACAGCAACGACCTGCCTTCGAGAAGAACGTCGCCGGATGTCGGCTGCTGAAAGCCGGCGATCGCGTAGAGCGTCGTCGATTTGCCGGATCCGGAAGGGCCGAGAAAGGTCAGGAACTCGCCCTTGGGTATATCGATGGTGACGTCGTCCACGGCGACGAAGCTGCCGAACGCCTTGCGCAGGTCGCGAATGGAGAGGAACGGTTCGGTCATTTCGACAATTTCCGCCGAATGAGTGCGGTTACGATCATCAGGCTCAGCGTCAGAAGAACGAGAAGGCTGGAGGCAGCGGCGATGACCGGGCTGAGATCCTGGCGCAGGCTGCCCCAGATCTTGACCGGCAAGGTCTGCAAGGTGGGGCTGGCCATGAAGATCGCGACCACCACCTCGTCCCACGAGGCGAGAAAGGCGAAGATCGCCGCCGAGAAGATCCCGATCTTGATGGCCGGCAAGGTAACCCGCAGTTTTGCTTCGAATGGGCTTGCTCCGCAGACGATCGCCGCATCCTCGATGGATTTGTCGAAACCTTCGAGTGCCGCGGTGATGGGAATGATGGCGAAGGGGAGTGCCAGGACTGTGTGGGCGATGACGAAGCCTGCCGTGGTGCCGCCGAGCCCGATCCGCAGGAACAATGCATAGATGGCGATGGCGAAGACCACGACCGGCAGCACCATTGGCGTCAGCAGCAGGCCGCGAAGCGTGTTGCGCCCCCGAAACTGTCCCCTGACCAGGGCGAAAGAAGCCAGGAGCCCGATGACGACGGCAAGAATCGCGGCCATGGTGGCAATGCGCGCGCTGGTCAGCGCCGCTTCGAGCCACGCCGGATCGGCGAAGAGCTCCTCATACCATTTCAGCGTCCAGCCGGGCGGCGGAAAAGCCAGCCACCGCGACGATCCGAACGACAGCAGCACGATGAACACCACCGGCAGCAGCAGAAACGCGGCAACCAGGCCGGTGAAACCCAGAAGTGCTGCGCGCAGCCAGCCCAGCCGGTCGTAGTCGAGCAGCATCTCAGATCCCTCCTGTCATGCGCTTGGCGCCGACGAGGCGCAGTTGCAGCGCGTAGAGCCCCATGGTGACCAAAAGCAGGATGAAAGCCGCCGCGCTTCCCAGCCCCCAGTTGAGCAAGGACTGGATCATCTGGGCGATCATTGCGGCGAGCATCATGTTGGAGGTGCCGCCGAGTAGCGTCGGCGTCACGAAATAGCCGAGCGACATGACGAAAACCATCAGGCCGCCTGCAGCGATTCCCGGAAGCGACAATGGCAGCAGAATGCGGCGGAAGGCCTCGAACGGGCTCGCACCGCACAGGGCGGCGGCACGCAGCGTCATCGGATCGATGGCGCGCAGGGTTCCGACCAGTGGCAGTATCATGAACGGCAGCATGATGTAGACCATGCCGATGGTGACGCCGGTCAGGTTGTTGATCAGCGGCAGCGGCTCGCTGATCAGGCCGATATCCATCAGCGTCCGGTTGATGACGCCGGTGCGTTGAAGCAGCACCATCCAGGCATAGGTGCGGGTGAGCAGATTGGTCCACATCGACAGGATGATGATTCCGAAGACGATCGAGCCGAGGGCGGGCGGCATGATCGCCAGCATCCAGGCGACCGGAAACGCCACGATGACGGTGACGGCCGTGACGACGGTGGCGACCAGAAAGGTGTTGAAGAAGACCCGCGCATAGGTGCCGTCGCCAAACAGGATGGCGTAGTTCTGCAGGCCCGGTACGGGTTCGGTTACGCTGCGCAACAGCAGTGCGACGACCGGCACCACGAAGAACAGGGTGATGAGGGTCAGCGCTGGCAAGGCGCCGCCGACGCCGTCTGGCCTTCGGAGGATTGGCAGTCGATGAAGCAAATTGCCCGACATGGCGATGATCCCGGCAGCTCAGGCGGGACGCCTAGCGGCGCCCCGCCGGTTCATGGGTGATGCCAGGCTATTTGGCCTGCCAGGCGTACCAACGCTCCGCGATCTTATCGCGGTTTTCAGCCCAGTAGTTCATGTCGAGGTTGATCTGCCCGTCGACATAGGCGTCCGGCAGCGACTTGACGACATCGGCCGGCATTTCGGCTTTGGCTGCCGTATTGATGGGGGCGTAGCCGCTTGCTTCAGCAAACATTGCCTGGCTTTTCGGGCTTGTCGCAGCTGCCAGGAATTTCATGGCGCTCGCCTTGTTCTTCGAACCCTTGGGGATGACGAGCACGTCGGCGGCAGTCATGTTCTGATCCCAGGATGCGCCGATATCGGCGCCGTCCTGCTTGAGGGCGAAGACACGTCCGTTCCAGAGCTGCCCGAAGGCCGCTTCACCGGAGGCGATCAGCTGTTGCGACTGCGCGCCGCTGTCCCACCAGACGATTTCCGATTTGATCGTGTCGAGTTTCTTGAACGCCCGATCGAGGTCGAGCGGATAGAGCTTGTCTGCAGGCACGCCGTCGGCCAGCAGCGCGATTTCGATGACGCCTGGCGCCGACCATTTATAGAAGGTGCGCTTGCCGGGAAATTTCGTCAGGTCGAACATGTCGGCCCAGCCGGTTGGCTCGCCCGACACCGCCCCTTTGTTCCAGGCAAGAACGAATGAATAGTAGAAGCTGCCGACCGCATGGTCGGTGGTGAAGCGAGGATCGAGATCGGCTTTCGGCACGACGTTGAAATCGATCGGTTCCAGCAGGCCGTCCTTGGCCGCTTTGATGGCGAAATCCATTTCGACATCGACGACATCCCAGGCGACGCTGCCGCCTTCCACCATGGCCTTCAGCTTGCCGTAGTCCGTCGGGCCGTCCTGCAGGACCTTGATGCCGGAACTCGCTTCGAACGGAGCAGCCCAGGATTTGGTCTGCGCCTCCTGGGTGGTTCCGCCCCAACTGGTGAACACCATTTCATCGGCATGCGCGGCAGTGGCTGCCAAGAGTCCGGCCAGGATGCCGGTCAAAATCAGTTTCATGTCATTCTCCTCTGTTGGTTGCTTGGTTTCTTGTTTTTTATGAAATTGCGCGATTGTCGCTGCCCTCATCGCATGACGAACGGGTCCGGGATCGGCTCGTCGGATATCCGTATCCAGACGGATTTCGAGCGCGTGTAATCGCGGATGGCGTCAAGTCCGCCCTCACGGCCGAGCCCTGACTGACCATAGCCGCCGAACGGCACGAGCGGCGAAACGGCACGGTATGTGTTGACCCAGACGACGCCGGCATGGATGTCGCGCGCCATGCGGTGCGCCTTGGCGAGATTGGTGGTGAACACGCCCGAGGCGAGGCCGAACGGCGTATCGTTGGCAAGCGCTAGGGCTTCAGCTTCCGTGTCGAAGGCGAGAACGCTGAGCACCGGACCGAACAATTCTTCCCGCACGCAGGGCAGCGCTGAATCCTCGGCGTCGATGATGGTCGGCGCGTAGTAGAAGCCGTGCGGGTGATCGTCGGGCCTTTTTCCGCCGGTGACCAGCGTCCCGCCCTTGGCGAGGCTCTCGGCAACGATCTTTTCGATCCATTCCCGCTGGTGTGGCGTTGCCAGTGGTCCCATTTCGGTGGCCGGATCCTGCGGATCACCAATTTTGATGGCCTCGGCCTTGCGCTTCAGCCTGTCCAGGAACTCGGCCTTTATCGAACGCTCGACAAGCAGCCGCGAGCCGGCGACACAGCTTTGTCCAGACGCCGCGAAAATCCCGGCCACGACCGCGTTGGCCGCACTGTCCAGGTCTGCGTCGGCGAAAACGACAACCGGGCTTTTCCCGCCCAGCTCCAGCGTCGTGTAGGCGAGATTTTCCGCCGTGTTGCGGACGATAGCGCGAGCGGTCGTAGGCCCGCCGGTGAAGGCGACGCGTGAAACCAGCGGGTGACTTGTCAGGCGCCGGCCGCAATCGTGCCCGAACCCGGTCAGTATGTTGACGCTTCCGGCGGGAAATCCGGCCTCGTGAACGAGTTCGGCGAAGGCCAGCAGCGGCGCTGGGCCGTCTTCCGAGGCTTTCAAGACGACCGTGCAGCCGGCCGCCAGCGCCGGACCGAGCTTGACGGCCGAGAGGAAGAGCTGCGAATTCCACGGCACGACGGCAGCGACGACGCCGATCGGCTCGCGCCTGATGGTGACGTCCATATCGGCCTTGTCGATAGGCACATGCGAGCCTTCATGCTTGTCGGCAAGCCCGCCATAGTAGCGGTAGTAGTCGCCGACATAGGCGATCTGGGCGCGGGTCTCGCGGATGATCTTGCCGGTGTCGCGCGTTTCCAGTTCGGCCAGGCGGCCGGCATTGGCGACGACCAGATCGCCGAGGCGCACCAGTAGCTTGCCGCGCGCCGTCGCCGTCAGCGATGCCCACGCGGCGGAGCGCAAAGTCCGGTGCGCCGCTTCGACGGCGCGGTCGACATCGGCTTCCGTTGCGGCGGGCATCGTCGCCCAGGGAGCTCCGGTTGACGGATCGGTGCTTTCGAAGGTGGCTGTCGGCGTATCGAACGCCCCATCTATGAAGTTCCTGAAGGCCACAAGGGTCATTGCGGCCTCCCATGCCCGAAGGCCGGCATCACCTTGTCGACAAACAGCTGCAGCGACTTTTTCTTGCGCTCGTGTGGCAGGCCGCTGTCGATCCAGATCGAATATTGGTCGTAGCCGAGCGCCTCGTATGCTTTCAGCCGGGTGATCACCTCTTCGGCTTCGCCGATGACCAGGTTCTGTCGGATTTTATCCGGCGCGTATTGCGGCATGGCCGCAATCTCGTCATCGGTGAGCGCTTCCAATATCCCTTGGCGAACAGGCTTCTTGTTCTGGAACCACGCGCCGAACTGGCAGTAGAACAGCGACAGGTCCTTCGTCAGCTGCTCCGCATCGGCGGCGTCTTCGGCAACGAATGTGTGCATCAGCAGCATGATGTCGGGGCGGGCCATGTCGGGATGCGCAGCGCACGCCGCGTTGAAGCGTTCCATCAGGCTGGTGACATCGCCATCGCCGGAGGCGAGTGGCGTCACCTGGACGTTGCAGCCGTTGGACACGGCGAAGTCGTGCGAGTTCGGATCGCGCGCCGCCACCCAGATCGGCGGGTGCGGCTTTTGCACCGGCTTGGGCGACGATGTGGTCGAGGGAAACGACCAGAATTCGCCGGACATCTCGAAATCGCCGTCCCAGAGGCCCTTGATGGCCGGGATGATCTCGCGCATGCGCTGGCCCGCGCCCCAGGCGTCGAGCCCCGGGAACAGGCGTTGATATTCGTAGCTGTAGGCGCCGCGCGCGATGCCGATGTCGAGCCGGCCGCCGGTGACGACATCGGTCATGGCTGCCTCGCCGGCGAGCTTGATCGGATGCCAGAACGGCGCGATCACCGTTCCTGTGCCGAGCCGGATGCGCTTCGTCCTGGCGCCGAGATAGGCGATGTTGATGAACGGGTTTGGCGAGATGGTGAACTCCATGCCGTGGTGCTCGCCGATCCAGGCTGTCTCGAAGCCTGCCGCCTCAGCCATCAGGACCAGTTCCTCTAGCTCGTCGATGAGCTCGGCATGCGGCTTTGCCGGGTCCGAGCGTTCCATATGGACGAAGAGCGAAAACTTCATATCTGTTGACCCGGATCGGAAGTGTTCATGGACACCGGCTTGGCGAGCGGACGGACTTCACCTTCAACCTCGTTGCCGACATAGACTCCAAACGCGTCCTCCCGACATTCGCGAACGTAGCGGGCGAGCATCGAGCGCACAGCAGCATCGGCGATGTTCAGTCCGGCAATCCTGTCGATGTCGACGAGCCGGACCTTGCCGTCGCTGGAGTGCGGCGCGTCAACCGTGCCGCGGTAGTAGACATGCGTTCGCGATGGATTTGCTGCGTCATCCCAGACCGCAAACAGGAATCCGAGATGGGCGTCGACAGCTTTCGCAGCGAGGCATCCCCTAAGGCTTCGCGTGTCGCCGGGTGTCCCCAGCCCTCGGCCCGCCGGCAATTCGAAAAAGCCGTCGACGGTTTCGAAGAACAGCACGCGGCCTTCATCTTCGAGGATGGCGCCAACCTCCATGTCCGGAGGCGCGGCCGCCAGCGCTTCCTGGCTGAGACCGGGCGAGACATAGGCGCCACGGCAGTAGCCGAGCGGCTGCGATGAATTGTGGGAAAATTCGCGAACGCGGCCGATGAGGATCGAATGGTCGCCGGCGTCGACCAACTGCTCCATGTCACAGTCGAACGTCGCCACCGATCCAGCGAGTAGCGGGCTGCCGGTCGGGCCGAAGCGCCACTCGACAGCCGAGAACTTGTCCCGCGATTTCGAAGCGAAGACGCCGGATGCGGCTCGCTGTTCCTCCGAGAGCACGTTGACGGCAAAGCACTTCGAGGTCGAAAACACCGGATGACCCAGCGCTTTCTTGGCGATGCAGACCAGCACAAGCGGCGGATCGAGCGAAACGGATGTAAACGAATTGGCAGTGAAGCCTCGCGGCTCTCCTTCCGGCCCGATCGCGGTGACGATGGTAACGCCGGTCAGGAAGGAACCGAGCGCCCGCCTGAATTCGCCCGCGTCGAAGGCTGTGTCGACCGCCGGTCGCGCCGATGTGCTTGCGCCGTTGCTCTCAAGAAAATCGACAATGCACCGTGTGACCACGTCAGGCGAGGCTACGGCCATCATATGTCGTTCGTCCTCCAGAACGACGCAGCGACCGCGCGGCGCGAGGCGGGCCATCGCCGCCGACATCGCAGGTGACGAATTCTTGTCCTGCGAGCCGGTCATGAACAGGGCCGGCACCGCGAGACCGGAGAGACGATCGCCATGCGTCGCATCGGCATGGGCGAAAAGTCGGTAGGTGCGCGCATAGCCGTCCGGGTTGACGCTCTGCAGTGCAGCGCGCGTTGTCCTTGCGGCCTCGGCCAGGCTGTCGGGGACGGGGTTGCCGAACCAGCGCGCGATCGTTGCGTCCGTCCCTGACGGGTTTTCCGCGCCATTCAGTTCGGCGGCGCGCTGGCGCACTGCCTGGGCAAGGTCGGCCGGGCGGCGAAAGACCGCGTTGAGCGACACGAGGCTGCGGACCCGTTCGGGTGCATCGAGAGCGATTTCCTGCCCGACCAGCGCACCCATCGAATGGCCAACGATCGAGACGGCTTCCAGGCCAAGGTGATCAAGAAGCCGGATTGCCTGTCCGGCATAGTCGCCAAGGCTGGCGTCCTTGGGCGGCAGCGGGGACTGTCCATGCCCCAGCATGTCGATCGCGATCACATCCCGTCTGGCCTTCATCAGCTCGATCTGGGGCTCCCAGATCGCCGCGGTCATGCCGACGCCGTGGATGAGGAGGACCGGCGCGCCGGATCCGGCACGGATGAAGCCGGTGCCGTCAGGCGCCGTTCCACGATGCCAACCACGGTTCGTCAGCTCAGCCATGCAGGTCGCCGACCTCCTTGAGATCCTGGTAGCGGTCGCCGATGCGATGATGCGGTCGTCCGCCGATTGAGGCGCCAAGTGCCACCACCAGCTCGTCCGGCGCCGGCGCGTCGCCGATCTGGAAATGCACCGTCAGGTAGTGCGAACGCCGGCCGTCATCGTTCTTGTCCATGAGCGGGATCATGATCGGCGTGTTCGGCCCGCCACGCAGGTTGGTGAAGGCAAGATAGGTCTTGGCGCCGACGGCACGCCGATAGTGGTTGCCGAAATGCAGCGTATGGATGAGCGCGGAGGCATGCTCGATCTCGCCCGATGTGCCGCAGATTGCGGCCTTGCCGTAGCCTTCGATCGCTTCGCCGGATCCCGCAACTGCGAGGATTTCACGGGTCAGCACCTCCCCCAGAACCGGCGCATAGGCGCGGATCTCGGGAGAAAGGTCCTCAGTGAAACCGCGCCCGGCCCAGGGATTGTCGAGCACTGCCGCCACGCCGATCAGGCGCAGCGGCCGGGGGGCCACCTTGCCGCCTTCAATCAGCGTGTTCTCAACATAGGTAACGATCTTTCGGATGGCCGGCTTCATCGAATCCTCTGTGGTCGATCGGGAGGGCATCTGGAAAACTTCCCTTTTACCCTCAATCTTATGGTATACCATACTATTGAAGACCAAATCGCTTGTCAACGGATCGTCGAATCTGTTTGTTTGCGGATGCTGGGAGGTGATGAATTGGCCGACGACACACTGAGGATCGAACGATCCACCAAGACGCTCAGAACACTGGCGCTGGAGCGCATGCGCGACGCGATCATGGAATTTCACTTCCAACCCGGCGAACGGTTGGTCGAACGGCCGCTTTGCGACCAGCTCGGCGTCAGTCGCTCGGTGGTGCGCGAAGTCCTGCGGCAGTTGGAGACTGAGGGCCTTGTCCAGATGATACCAGGCCACGGACCGGCCGTGGCCCGCCCAGATCTCAGCCGCACCGACGAGATCTACGAACTGCGCGCCCTGATGGAGGGCATTGCGGCGCGCGCCTGTGCGCTGACAGCGACGCAGGACCAGATCACTGCGCTTGAGCGCGCATTCGATGTGCTGCTGACGGCGTGGGCCTCAGCCAATCCGATCGAGGTGATGCGGGCGACGACAAAATTCTACGAGGTGCTTTTCGATGCTGCCGACAAGCGCATCGCCTGGGAGATCGTCCAGGGTTTGAACGTCCGCATCAACCAACTGCGTTCCATGACCATTGCTTCGGTGGACCGCCGCGATGCCGCAATTGCCGAAATGACCGACATCATGAACGCCATCAAGTCGCGCAACGGCGATGAGGCCGAAGCCGCAGCCCGGCGACATGTGGAGCAGGCGTGGCGAATAGCGCAACAGACCCTTCGCGATCGCTGAAGCAGAACTTCATATTACGGAATCGCCCGTCGCCCTCGCATTGATGCACTGCAGGCAATTCCAACACGCATCCCACCCGACATAGCAGCAATGACGTTGTTCTTGACTGCTGACGATAGCGCACTATGGGTTTGCTGGTACGGATGCTGTTTCGAGCGTGTTCTCTTCCCTAGGGAACAAGCCCGGTCGACCTCGATTGGCGGCCGCTTGCGCTCGGCCGCCCGCTCGGGAGGAGCCTCTGATTGCGATGGCGCGCTTTGCTCACCTTGCCCTTCTCGCCGTCGCCTTGGCATTGCCTGGAATTGCTCTGGCTGGGAGCCTTTCGTCCCGAGTTGGATCAAGAATGATCCCGCAGCCAAGACAGTGGCCATAGAGATTGTTGCCGATTGGAACCAAGTCGAGCGGTACCGCAGGGACAACATCCGGACCGACATAATAGACTTTAACGGTTACTGGGGCGGCAATCTCACGATCATCGTGCCAGCAGAATGGTCGGTAGAGATCGAGTTCATCAATGGCTCCTCGTCTTTCCCGCACAGCCTGATGGTGACCAGGGTCTACGCTCAGTCAGAGATGCCGGTGAAGTTGACGGCCGACGATGCGATCTGGGGGGCGTACACCGATCCGCCAGAGGGAATTAAAATCAATGAGAGGAGGCAGCTTAACTTTGTTGCGCAACAGGCCGGGAGCTATTTCCTCGCCTGTGCCAGGCAAACGCATCTGATGGACGGACACTGGATCGGTTTCGAGGTGAGAGACAGCATCGAGCAGGCCGTGGCAATCATAGACGAAAGCAAGTTTCCGCAGGAGCAGCCCCCAGGACGGCCTTAGGGGCTAAGCGAGCAAGCCCGCGCTATGGCTTGGTCGTGGAAACAACGCGAATCCATGGCGGTTTACATTGAAACTCAAAGTCTGGGCGCGCCCGAGCAGGTTAGAACTGCTTCTGCTTGCCAAGCCACCAGCGAGGTCGCGCTTTCGTCACTATTTCAGCTGCCCTATGCCACAAGGGCAATACTGTACGGTTTGGTCGTTCTGGGCGCCGCCATGGCGCTGCGCGAACGGCGGCTGCAATGAGAAAGGATCGGACGATGAGTGCGACGGCGATAAGTAAAGCGGCGCCGTCGTCGGCGGACGATTTTCTGACCGGGCTGAAGGGGCAGCGCGTGCTGGTGACGGCGGGCGCCGGCGGCATCGGCTTGGCCATCGCCGAAACGCTGTCGCGGCTCGGCGCGCGCATCGTCGTCTGCGACGTTTCCGACGAAGCGCTGGCTGCTGCTCCGGACAAGATCGCCCTCGTCGCCGCGGTCAGGGCCGATGTCTCGCGCGAAGACGACGTCGACCGTCTGTTCGAGACCGTCAACGAAAAGCTCGGCGGGCTCGACGCGCTGATCAACAATGCCGGCATCGCCGGGCCGACCGGCGGCGTCGATGAAATCGATCCGGCGGACTGGCGGCGCTGCATCGACGTCTGCCTGACCGGCCAGTTCCTCTGCGCCCGGCGTGCCGTGCCGTTGATCAAGGCGGCGGGCGGCGGCTCGATCGTCTCGATGTCGTCCGCCGCTGGCCGCCTTGGTTACGCTTTCCGCACCCCCTATTCGGCGGCCAAGTTCGGCATCATCGGTTTCACGCAAAGCCTCGCCAAGGAACTCGGGCCGCACGGCATAAGGGTCAACGCCATCCTGCCCGGCATCATCGAGGGATCACGCATCGACAAGGTCATCGCCGATCGGGCCAGGCAGCTCGGTGTGTCGAACGAGGAGATGACGGAGCGCTATCTCCAGAACATCTCGCTGCGCCGCATGACCAGCCCTTATGATGTCGCCGCGATGATCGCCTTCCTGTTGTCCGATGCGGCGATCAACATCTCCGGCCAGTCGCTCGGCGTCGACGGCAACGTCGAAACCCTATGAGGAGCCCGACCATGGTGAAAGTAGCAATTGTCGGCAGCGGGTTCATCGGACGGGCCTGGGCGATCAGTTTTGCCCGCGCCGGCCACGATGTGCAGATGTGGGACCAGTCGCCGGCCGCGACGACCGGCGCGCATGATTATATCGCCGGCGTGCTCGGCGACCTCGCGGCGAACGATCTGCTGCGGCGACAGGCAATCGACGCCGTGCTTGGTCGCATCGCCGTCGTGGCAGAACTGGGCGAGGCGCTGGCCGATGCAGTCCATATCCAGGAGAACACGCCCGAAAGCCTCGATGTGAAACGCGAGGTGTTCTCTCGGATCGATTCAATTGCCGCTCCGCAAGCGGTGATCGCCAGTTCCACCTCGGCGCTGCTGCCGTCGAAGTTCACCGACCATCTGCAAGGGCGGCACCGCTGCCTGGTCGTGCATCCAATCAATCCGCCCTATCTCATCCCAGCCGCGGAAGTCGTGCCGGCGCCGTGGACGTCTTCCGAGACAATCGAAAGGACCCGCGCCTTCCTAGTCGATGCGGGCCACGCGCCGCTGGTGATGAAGCACGAGCTCGACGGCTTCATCATGAACCGCCTGCAGGGCGCGCTGCTGGAGGAGGCTTTTCGCCTTGTCGCCGACGGCTATGCCAGCGTCGAGGACGTCGATATCGGCATTCGCGACGGGCTGGCGCTGCGCTGGTCGTTCATGGGTCCGTTCGAAACGATCGACCTCAATGCGCCGGGCGGTGTACGCGACTATGTCGAGCGCTATCAGACGATCTATTCCAACATTTTTCCGCAGATGCTGCGCCGCGTCGACTGGGCCGGCGAGGTCATCGAAACGGTCGAGGCCGACCGCCGCAAGCGGCTGCCGCGGGAAGAACTCGGCGAACGGCAGATTTGGCGCGACCGCCGGCTGATGGCGCTGGCGGCGCACAAGAAAAAATCGGATCAGGAGTTTGGAAGATGACGGAAACGAACCGCAAACCAGGCAGTGGGCGGGCTAAGGGCAAGGTGATCATCACTTGTGCGGTGACCGGGGCGATCCACACCCCGACCATGTCGCCCTATTTGCCGATCACGCCGGACCAGATCGCGTCCGAAGCGATCGCGGCGGCGGAGGCGGGTGCGGCGATCCTGCATCTGCATGCCCGCGACCCCGAGACCGGCAAGCCCGACCAGACGCCGGCGGCGTTCGCCCGCTTCCTGCCGCGCATCAAGCAGGCCACCAATGCCGCCATCAACATCACCACTGGCGGCAGTCCCTATATGAAGGTCGAGGAACGCGTGCGCCCGGCCGCCGAGTTCAAGCCTGAGGTCGCTTCGCTCAACATGGGCTCGATCAATTTCGGGCTCTATCACCTCGTCGACAAATACGAGACTTTCAAGTTCGACTGGGAAAAGCCGCATCTGGAAGCGACGCGCGACCTTGTCTTCCGCAACTCGTTCAAAGACATCGAATACATTCTTGC
This sequence comes from Mesorhizobium sp. M1322, assembly GCF_040318085.1. Taxonomy (NCBI): domain Bacteria; kingdom Pseudomonadati; phylum Pseudomonadota; class Alphaproteobacteria; order Hyphomicrobiales; family Phyllobacteriaceae; genus Mesorhizobium; species Mesorhizobium sp. M1322. Next base: position 92,810 of record NZ_JAMYLP010000003.1, on the reverse strand, counting down.
GACCTGCTACGACAACGGCACGCGCTTCGAGTTCGAGTGCTACGACATCGCCCATCTCTACAATCTCTCGCACTTCGCCGATCGCGGGCTGGTGAAGCCGCCGTTCTTCGTGCAGTCGGTATTCGGTCTGCTTGGCGGCATCGGCACGCATCCCGAAGACGTCGCCCATATGAAGCGCACCGCCGACCGGCTGTTCGGCGACCAGTTCCGCTGGTCGGTGCTCGGTGCCGGCGCCAGCCAATTGCGGATCGCGGCCCAATCGGCAGCGCTTGGCGGAAACATCCGCGTCGGGCTCGAAGACAGTCTTTGGGCCGGCAAGGGTAAGCTTGCCAAATCGAACGCCGAGCAGGTGGTGCTTGCCCGCAAGATCATCGAGGGGCTTGGCATGGAGGTGGCGACGCCCGACGAGGCGCGCGAAATCCTGTCGTTGAAGGGCGGCGACAAGGTCGCGTTCTGAGGCGGCTCGCCGATCGCCACACGGTGAGGCGGTTCGCCTATCGCCTGTTCGCAATAACCGGCCTTGGCATCAAGGGCGTTGCGGAACCACGCTTCGCCGGATGACGGCGGCTGCAAAAGGGGATAGAGGCGAATACGGAAAACGAGCGCTCGCTCGATTTCTAGACGATTGCGGCCACCTCGCTTCGCTGAGAGTTTGTCCATGAATTTCGACATTCCAGCCCGCACCGAAGATTATCGCGCCCGCATTGCCGACTTCGTCGAGCGTGAGATCCTGCCGCTCGAAGCCGACAAGATGTCCTATGACGCGCATGGAAATGTCGCCTTGCCGCTGCTGGAGGCGCTTCGCGCCAAGGCGCGGATGGCGGGGCTGTGGTGCCTGCAGCTCAAGCTGGAAAGCGGTGGCGCCGGTCTCGGCAAGATGGACATAGCGGTCTGTTACGAGGAGATGAACCGGTCGATCTTCGGACCCGTGGTGTTCAACTCGGCAGCGCCCGACGATGGCAACATGATGGTTCTGGAGGCGCTCGGCACGCCAGCGCAGAAGGAAAAATGGCTGAAGCCGATCGTCGAGGGCAAGGTGCGCTCAGCCTTTGCCATGACCGAACCGCACCCCGGCGGCGGCTCGGATCCCTCGATGATCATGACGCGTGCGGAGCGGCGCGGCGACAAATATGTGGTGACCGGCCGCAAATGGTTCATCACCGGCGCGCAGGAGGCCAGCCATTTCATCCTGATCGCGCGAACTTCGGACGATCCGCGCCATGGTCTGTCGGCCCTGTTGTTCCACAAGGACCAGCCTGGCTGGCGCATCATGCGCCGCATCGAGATCATGGGCCCGGAGGAGCATGGCGGGCATTGCGAGCTGGAGTTCGATGGGCTCGAAATCCCTGTCGAAGACATGCTGGTTGGCGAGGGCAGGGGCATGAAGGTGACGCAGGTGCGGCTCGGCCCGGCGCGGCTTACCCACTGCATGCGCTGGCTCGGATTGTCCAAGCGCTGCGTCGAGATCGCGCGCGCCTACGCTGCCGAGCGCCACGGTTTCGGCCAGCGCCTCGCCGACCGCGAAAGCGTTCAGCTGAAGCTCGGCGACCTCGCCATGCGCATAGAGATCGGCCGCATCCTGGTGATGAAGGCTGCGTGGGAGCTGGATCGCGGCGGCTTTGCCCGCAAGGAAGTATCGATGGCCAAGGTCCAGGTCGCCAATGTGCTGCATGACGCGGCCGATGTGGCGATCCAGATCAATGGCGCGCGGGGCTATTCAAAGGACACTGTGCTCGAATGGATCTACCGCTATGCTCGCCAGGCAAGATTGGTCGATGGTGCCGATGAGGTCCACAAGATGGTGCTGAACCGTTTCCTCGACGAGGAAGAGAGCTTCTGGCGCTGGACTGTCGAAGGCGAGGCATAGGCGACGCGGGGTGGCATCTCAGGAGGAAAAGATGCCGTTGAATGCGGATTTCGATCCTGCGGCATTGAAGGGCTTTCTCGCGAACCGCTTCGGCGATGCCGCAATGACGCTCGAGCGGATCGGCGGCGGGCAGTCCAACCCCACCTACTTCGTTGACTATGGTGCGCATCGCATGGTGCTGCGCAAGAAGCCGGCCGGGCCGATCCTACGTGGGGCGCATGCCGTCGACCGCGAGTTCCGCATGCTTGAAGCGCTCGCAGCGACCAACGTCCCGGTTCCAAGGCCGGTGCTCTATCACGCCGGCGCCGAGCCGCTCGGCACGCCGTTTTACCTGATGGAGCGGCTGGATGGTCGCGTCTTCCACGACTGTTCGCTGCCTGGTCTTGTCGCCGCTGAGCGACGCGGCATCTATTTCGGCATGGCCGAAGCGATGGCCAAATTGCATGCTGTCCGTCCCGACGAGGTGGGTCTCGGCGATTACGGCCGGGCCGGCAGCTATTTCGAGCGCCAGATTGGCCGCTGGACCAGGCAGCTCGGGGAATCGCCGAGCGACAGGATTCCGGCACTCGAAGCGGTCGCCGACTGGCTGCCGCAGCATCTGCCCGCAGATGATGGACGCGTGTCGATCGCCCACGGCGACTTCCGCCTCGGAAATCTGCTGTTCCATCCCACAAAGCCGGAGGTGATCGGCATTCTCGATTGGGAACTGTCGACGATCGGCCATCCGCTCGCCGATCTCGGCTTTTGCTCGATGACCTGGCATTCGACCCCGGACGAATATGGCGGCATCCTCGGCCTTGATCATGCCGCACTCGGCATTCCGAGCCAGCGCGAATTCCTCGACCATTATTTCGCGCATGCCGTGCCCACTGCGCCCCTGCAGCGCTTCCACCTGGTTTTTTCGCTGTTCCGTTTCGCGGTGATTTTTGTTGGCATTGCCGACCGGGCGCGGGCAGGCAGCGCGGCGTCGGCCGATGCCGCCAGCAAGTCGCCGCTCGCCGGTCGGTTTGCCGCACGTGCCCAAGAGATCATCCAGGGGGCAAGACCGTGGAGTGGCTCCTGAGGGGAGCGTTCGCGTTCAGGTCCTTTCCCTACCCGCGGCGTCAGCAATCCAATCCGGCAATCCAATCCGAAAGGCTTCGCGAAAAACTTCGCGGCACGATGAGTTCGCACGCGGTCTCACCGGTGCGCAGGAAGAGCACGGGCACATGGTGCAAGGATGTCAGCACGGCGCGGCCCGGGGCGGCCGCCGGCGCGCGCCAGTCGACAGTGATGCATTTGGAGAGGACCCGCGCGACGTCGGCCCCAGCCATTCTGAAACGCACGCGACCTTCGTCGAGAGAGACCGAACAACCGAGATCCGGGTCGACGGCAAGCAAAGGCGCTTCAAAACCGTCGTCGAGAGGCAGCCACAAGCGGCGAGGCGCGATGCGGATGACGAGGAGACCTTTGTGGCGAACCGTCTCTCCGACCGAGGCGGGAAGCTTGGTGTCGAGCGACGTCGAGAGGCTCGATTCGAATTGCCTCAGCGTCCCGTCCCAGCCCTCAACCTGGATGAGCGGACAATCCGCCACAGACAGGCTGAACTCCTGAGAAGACATAATGCTAGCCATGCAGCCGCTCCCCCTGCGGATCGAGGAATACCGGCGAGACGGTGCAGGCACGCACCGTTTCGGCCTTCATCGGATAGACGGCCACGACCTCGCTTCCTTCGCTAGCGACATCGCCGGCAAGCAGCGCCAGCCCGACATAGTGGCCGCGTTCGGGGCTGAAGGTGACGGAGGTCACACGGCCGCGCCCGTGGCCGTAAGCTTTGTCGCCCGGCAGGAACAGGACTGCGCCACCGCTAAGGCGCTTTCCCGCCTCGATGCATTCCAGTCCGACCAGGCGCTGCCGGTCGGGCGCCAGCATGGCCGGGCGCCGTCGCAGCACGTCGCCGACGAAGCCGGTGCGCTTGCCGGCCATGCGGCCGAGGCCGAGATCGTCGAGTGTCGTGCGTCCATCGATTTCAGGTCCGGCGACATGGCCCTTTTCGACGCGTAGCGCGCCGAGCGCCTCGACGCCGTAAGGTTTCAGGTCGAATGCTCTGCCTGCTTCGAGCAGGCGGCTCCAAAGCCGTTCACCGGCAGTTGCGCCGACATAGATTTCGTAGGCGAGCTCGCCGGAATAACTGAGGCGCAGGATGCGGAGCGCACGGCCCTGCCATTCGCTTTCGAGCAGTCCCATATGCGCAAGTGCCGCGTCGGAAACATCGAGAGCGGGAAACGCCGCACTCAGAATTGCGCGGCTTTTCGGTCCGGCAACCGACATCGCCGCCCATTCATCGCTCACCGAGGTCACGGCGACGCGCAAATCCGGCCAGGCCGTATCGAGCAGGAATTCAAGACGCGACAGCACGTCGGCGGCCTTGGCGGTCGAGGTAATCATGAAGAACCGGTTCTCGGCCAGCCGCGTCGTGGTGCCGTCGTCGAAGACGATGCCGTCGTCGCGCAGCATGACGCCGTAGCGCGCACGGCCAACCGGCAGTTTGGCAAAGCCGTTGGCGTAGATGCGATCGAGGAGAACCGCGGCATCCGGGCCCTGGACATCGATCTTGCCGAGGGTGGAGATGTCCATCAGGCCTGCGGCTTGCCGCACGTTGCGCATTTCGGCGATATAGGCTTCGTTCACGTCGCGTCCGGATTGCCTGTAGAAATAGGGCCGCATCCAGAGCCCGACCTCCAGCATCTCGGCGCCGTTCGCCATGTGCCAGTCGTGCATCGGGGTGCGGCGGATCGGCTTGAAATGATGGCCGATGGCGCGTCCGGCAAGCGCACCGATGGCGACCGGCGTATAGGGCGGTCGAAAGGTCGTGGCGCCGGTCTCAGGGATGGTTGCGTTGCGTAAGGCCGCCATCGAGGCAAGCGCCGCAAAATTGCTGGTCTTGCCCTGGTCGGTGCCCATGCCGAGCGTGGTGTAGCGCTTCAGGTGCTCGACCGATTCATAGCCCTCGCGATGGGCGAGCTCGATATCCCCGGTCGTCACGTCCATCTGGAAATCGACGAAAGCCTTTCCACGTCCGAGAGAAGGGATTTCGCGAAACGGCGCCGTGGCGGTCTCGCGGAGATCGAGTTTCGACGGAGGGGGCACCGGCGCCGACTTGCCGCAGAACGATGCCGCCTCGGTGCCGGCGCGATGACCGTCCTCGATGACATCGGCGGTCGAATAAATTCCCATCATCGAGCCGGCGCCGAACCGGTCCGCCGGAAACGCACCCGGCACGAAGCCGCCAATGTCGTCGCGATACTGAGGTTTGACGCCCAGGTGCGAGGTGAGATGCACGGTTGGCGACCAGCCGCCGGACACGCAGACCAGGTCGCAGGCGGCCTCGGATTGGCCGTCCGGTCCGTTGAGCGTTGCACGCCTGACGGCATGGCTGCCGCGCAGGTCGACGATGCGCGTTGCGGCCCGCACCACCACGCCGAGCCGTGCGGCTTCTGCGGCAAGTGCTGTGGGCGGTGCTGCGCGAACATCGGCAACCGTCACCTCTGCGCCGGCCGCGGCATAGTCGAAGGCGGTGCGCCAGGCACCGTCATTGTTGGTGGCGACGATGATTTTCTTGCCGGGCAGAACGGCGAAACGGTTGAGATAGGTCCGGGCGGCCGAGGCAAGCATGACACCGGGCCGGTCGTTGTTCGAGAACACCATTGGTCGCTCGATCGCGCCGGTGGCGAAAACGATCGAGCGGGCGCGAAGCATGGTGAACGTCTGCCGCGCTTCACCGGCCGGATTGGTTGGGTCGCGTTGCTCGACCAGTCCGATGACATTGCCGTCATAGATGCCGAAAGCGGTCGTCCGCTTCATCAGAGTGACGGTTTCGGAACTCTCCAACTCGGCCTCGGCCTGTCTCAACCATGCGGCCGCTGCGCTGTCGGACGGCTCTGCCAGAAGCTGGCCGCCGAGCCGGAAATCCTGTTCGATCAGCGCCACCCGCGCGCCGGCCGCTGCGGCAGCACGCGCCGCCGACAATCCTGCCGGCCCGCCGCCGATGATTGCGACATCGGCAAAGGCATGACTGATGTCGTAGCGGTCGGGATCAGGGTCGGTGCCGGCTCTGCCGAGCCCGGCCGCCTTGCGGATGAAGTGCTCGTAGAACATCCAGGCGCGGCGCGTCGGGCCCATGAAGGTCTTGTAGTAGAAGCCGGCAGAAAGGAACGGCGCCAACAGGCCGTTGACGCTTTGCACGTCGAAGGCAAGCGAAGGCCAGCGGTTCTGGCTCTCCGCGACTAGGCCGTCTTCGAGTTCCAGTGTCGTCGCCGGAAGGTTCGGCTGGCGCTTGCCTGCGATTGCGAGCGTAACCAGCGCATTCGGCTCCTCGGGCCCGGCGGAAAAGATGCCGCGTGGACGATGATATTTGAAGCTGCGCCCGACCAGGGTGATGCCGTTGGCGAGCAGCGCGGAGGCAAGCGTGTCGCCGCGATATCCGATTAGGCTCCGGCCGTCGAAGCTAAACTCGACCGGCTGCTCGCGGTCGATGCGGCCACCCATCGCCAGCCGCTTGTGGTTCGAACTCATGCCGTTGGCTTCCTGGCGGGGGATTTCCTGGCCGATAATTTCCTGGCGAGATCGACGGATGCGATGGCGTGGTTGCGCGTGTCGCGTTCGACCACCAGCCATTGGCGGCAGCCGATCACGTGTTGCCAGAATTCACGATGCAGGCCAGCCGGGTTTGCCCTGATATAAACGTAACGGTACCAGGCCTCCGGATCGGGATCGTCGTGGGCCGGACGCGTGACCGAGGCATCGCCGCCATAGCGGAACTCGTCATGGTCGCGCGGACCGCAGCAGGGGCATTCGATGCGCAGCATTGTCTTGCGCCTCCTATTGCAGCCAGGCGGAGGGGCCGGCGCCAGCCTCGTCGAGCGTGTGGCCGGTGCGGAAACGATCGAGCCCGTAGGCTGCGATCAACGGATGCGGCTTGCCGGTGGCGATCGTGTGGGCGAAGCACCAGCCGGAGGCCGGCGTCGCCTTGAAGCCGCCATAGCACCAGCCGCCGTTGAGATAGAGACCCTCGATTGGCGTCGGGCAGATGATCGGGCTGGCATCGGGGGTCATATCCATGATGCCGCCCCAATGGCGAAGCAGACGGACGCGCGAAATGCACGGCATCAGCGCAATCGCCGCTTCCGCCACTTCGCGCACAACGCCGAGATTGCCGCGCTGGGCGTAGGAATTGTAGCCGTCGAGATTGCCGCCGAAGACCAGCCCGCCCTTGTCCGACTGGCTGACGTAGAAATGGTCGGCGCCATAGGCGACGACTTGGTTTACCAACGGCTTCAGCGGTTCGGTGACGAAGGCCTGCAGGAGGGCTTTCGATCGGCAGTTCAATGCCGGCCTTGGCGCCGAGCACGGATGTATGACCGGCAACAGCGAGCCCGACCTTGCCGGCGCCGATCCGGCCTTTCGTCGTTTCGACGCCGACGATCCTGTCGCCGTCGCGGAGGAAGCCTGTCACCTCGCAGTTCTGGATGATGTCGACGCCATGGCCGTCGGCCGCGCGCGCATAGCCCCAGGCGACGGCGTCGTGGCGCGCCGTGCCCGCCCGGCCCTGGAAGATGGCGCCATGGATCGGAAAGCGGGCTGTGTAGGAGAAATCGAGATAGGGCACGAGACGGCGCACCTCGTCGCGATCGAGGATGTCGGCATCGATGCCGTTCAGCCGCATGATGTTGGCGCGGTGGCTGAAGCCGTCGAGCTGATCGGCCGAATGCGCGGTGACGAGCTGGCCGCGCTGCGAGAACATGACGTTGAAATTCAGCGCCCGCGACATGCCCTCCCAGAGCTTCATCGAGAATTCGTAGAACTGGGTGTTGCCGTCAAGCAGGTAGTTGGAGCGGATGACGGTGGTGTTGCGGCCGACATTGCCGCCGCCGATATAGCCTTTTTCGAGCACCGCGACATTGCGGATGCCGTGGTTCTCGGCGAGGTAGAAGGCGGTAGCGAGACCGTGTCCACCGCCGCCGATGACGATCACGTCGTAGGACGGTTTTGGCTCGGCCGCCCGCCAGGCGCGCTGCCAGTTCTTCTGGCCAGACAGCGCGTTGCGGAAAATCGAAAATGCCGAGTAGCGTGCCATGCGTGTGGGCCTATCGAACGATCGGGCCGGCCGGCGTGCGGGTGAGCACGTCTGCACCCGCATCGGTCAGAAGTACGGTGTTGGAGACGAAGTCGTCGCCGCGACCAGTGCCCATCAGCCACGACAGGATGTGGAAGCTCATCCCGGTCTCGATCTCGAGATCGGAATCGTGCCTCAAGCCGGTCACCGAATTGCCGCCGGTCCATGATGGCGGCTGTCCGGCGCCGACCAGATAGCCGCAGTGATGGCGGCGATAGTGGGAAAGACCGGCCTCGTCGGCGACGGCCTGCCAGGCGGCGTAGACGTCGCGCGCCTTGGCGCCGGGCCGCAGCGCCTCGACGACCGCATTAAAAGCCCTGGCGGTCACCTCCACCATCGCGGCGTCTTCGTCGCTGATATAGCCGATGCGAACGAGCCGGCCGAGCGGCGCGTGATAACGCGAGATGCAGCCGGACAGTTCGACGAAGACCGGCTCGCCCTTGCGGTAGATTCCGTCGCCCCAGGTCGTGTGCTCTTCGCCCAGGCGTGCGGCCGGGCGGATGAACGGGCCGAAGCCCGGAGCATGACCGCCGGCGCGGATCATTGCTGAAACGCATTGGGCGGCGACCTCCTGTTCGGAGGCGCCGTCCGAGATCGCGGCGATCGCGGCGCCGGCGGCGGCGTCGGTCACTTGTGCCGCCTGACGCATCAGCGCCTGTTCCTCGGCGCTCTTCACCCGCCGCATCTTGTCGACCAGCCCGGAAACATCGCTCCATCTGGCATCGGCCTGCGTCTGGAGTGCGACGGCAAGCCCATGGCTGAGGCCGGCCGTCCAGTATTCGAGGCCGATCCGCTTTCCGGACAGGCTGAGTTCCGCAAGCACCCGCGCGGCGAGGTCGGCCGCCGTTTCGCTGTCGGAATGGCCGCGGAATTCCGCTGCCGTCACCTGTTTCTCGATCGTCACCTTTTCCATCGAGCGGGTGACCAGGACAGGTTTCCCTTCGAGCGGCACGATCAGCAGGTGTGGGGCAAAATATCCCCAGTGATCGAGCCCGGTGAGGTAAAAAACGTTCTCCGGCGAAGCAAAGACTGCCGCGTCGAGCTCGCGCTCAGCCAGCGCCGTGCGGACTCTGACAAGGCGGCCGGCGATTTCGGCCTCGGAAAACGGATTACGGTCCATCAGGCGTCCTCGTGCTGGTTTACCGGTTTCGTTGCCGGCATGATCTTTCGTCAGTTATCGGCTTCCCGTCAGTCATGGTCAGTCCCATGGGTCAGTCGATGACGATGAGTTCGCGCGCCACGTCGCAGAGGCGTTCGCCGCCGTGATCCGTGACGACGAAGGATTCCGAGATGGCGATGCCGAAATCGTCGAGCCAAACGCCGGCCATGAAATGGAAGCACATCCCGGACTGCATCTCGGTGGTGTCGCCGGGTCGAAGACTTGCGGTGCGTTCGCCCCAATCGGGCGGGTAGGCGAGCCCGACCGGATAGCCGACGCGGCTCTCCTTCTTCAGCCCGTTCTTCCTCAACACTGCCTGCCAGGCGGCTTCCACCTCTTCGGCGGTGTAGCCGGGGCGCGCCTTCTCAAGGCCGGCGTCGACGCCCTCGACGATCGCCTTGGCCATGTCGACGATGGCTTGCGGCGGCTTGCCGAAATGTACGGTCCGCGTCAGCGCCGCATGATAGCGCCGCCGCACCCCGGCGATCTCCAGAATGGCGAGGCCACTGTCCGGCAGCGGCGCGTCGGACCAGGTCAGATGCGGCGTGCTGGTGCCCTCGCCGACGGGCATCAGCGGACAGATCGCGGCATAGTCGCCGCCCGCTCCAGGCACGCCCATGATCTGTGCGTGATAGATTTCTGCAACGACATGGTTCTGGGGCACACCGGGCCGCATCTTTTCGATGGCGCGGTTCATGGCGTGCGTGCAGATCGCACCGGCCTCGCGGATCAGCACCAGCTCGGCTTCGGATTTGACCAGCCGCGCCCAGTTGACGAGGTCGTGGTTGTTGGCGAAGTGCGCGTCAGGCAGCCCGCTGACGAGATGGGCATGGCAGCGCGCGGTGTAATAGTGCGCGTCCATCTCGACGCCGACGCGGGCCTTTCCCCAGCCGCGCGACCTGATCAGTTGGGCGAGTTCGTCATAGGGGTGTTCGACGGGCTTCTGCACCAGCCGTTCCGAGAACGGCACGATGTTCTTCTCCGGCAGGCCGGTGGTCAGGCGTGCGCTCTTGGCGTCCTGCGCCCTGCCGAACCAGATCGGCCGGTCTTCCCTGAGATGGACGAGCACGCATTGCGGAACGTAGAACGACCATCCGTCATAGCCGGTCAGCCAGCACATGTTGGCTGGATCCTGACAGATGATGAGGTCGAAGCCGGCCTTCTCCATGCGCGTCTTCACGCCGGCCAGGCGCTGCGCATACTCCGCTTGCGTGAAAGTCCCGAAACCGCTCGCGCTCGCCACCGAAATCCACCTACCGGTATGCTGTTTTTCTTAAATTGTGCACAACTAGGGCAATAATTTGTGGCTTGGCTACGAATTATCGCCGAATTTCTGTGTTTTTTATATCTTCGCTTGCACGATGTCTAGGGCAGTTGTATACGTCTTCTCAAACGGGTGTCGACCTCGAAGAAGGCTGCGCCCTGGGAACCATTCGTCAGTTGTTCAATGGGAGAAAAGCATGTTCAAATCATCGATATCGCGCCGGATGGTCGTGAAAGCCGCCGCCTGCCTCGCGCTTGCCGCGACATCACTCACGGCGCTGCCCGCTTATGCTGAAACCACCCTCGAACGGGCCAAGAAGGACGGCTACATCCGCGTCGGCTTTGCCAACGAGGCGCCGTTCGGTTACGCCACGCCTGACGGCAAGCTGACCGGCGAAGCGCCGGAAGTTGCCAAGGCGGTGCTCGCCAAGATGGGCATCGCGCAGGTTGACGGCGTGCTGACCGAATTCGGCTCGCTTATTCCGGGTCTCAAGGCCGGCCGCTTCGATATCATCGCCGCCGGCATGTTCATCAATCCGAAGCGCTGCGCCGAGATCAATTTCTCCGAGCCGTCCTACGGCATCGGTCAGGCCATGCTGGTGGCAAAAGGCAATCCGAAAGGCGTGAAGGACTTTTCCAGCTTTAAAGAAAATCCGGATCTCAAGCTCGCCGTGATGGCCGGCGCCGTCGAGGGCGGCTATGCCAAGGACGCTGGTGTCGCCGCAGGGCAGATCGTTGCCTTGCCCGACCAGTCCAGCCTGGTCGCCGCCGTCCAGTCGGGCCGCGCCGACGCTGCCGCGCTGACCGCTCTTTCGATCGCCGACATGGCCAAGAAGGCCGACGGCGTCGAATCGACCAAGCCGTTCGGCGAGGTTGCCGGCAAGTCGGTGAAAGGCCATGGCGGCTTCGGCTTCCGCAAGGAAGATACCGATCTGCAGGAGGCGTTCAACGCCGAGCTGAAGACGTTCCTCGGTTCGCCGGAGCACATCGCGCTGGTCGAGCCGCTCGGCTTCGGCAAGGACTACCTCCCCAACAAGACCACCGCGGAGCTTTGCGCGGGCAAATAGGTTCCCAACTGCTGGCGGCGCGAAAGCGCCGCCCCTTTTTCCTGGGGGAATCCGCATGGGAATCCGTACGCTCGTTGCCATGCTGGTCGTCGCGCTTGTCGTGATCGGTGCCTTGGCAACACAGGAATCTTACAAAGTGTTTATGCCGGGGCTGCTGCAAGGCGCTGTCCTGACGATCGAGATCGCTATCCTCGGCAGCCTGCTGGCAATTGTCATGGGCGTGCTGGCGGCGCTGGCAAGGATGTATGGCCCGGCGCCGCTCAGATGGCTGGCGACGGTCTATGTCGAGATCTTCCGCGGCACGTCGGCGCTGGTGCAATTGTTTTGGCTGTTTTTCGTGCTGCCGCAATTCGGTGTCACGCTCAACGCATTTCTGGTTGCTGTCCTGGCGCTCGGCCTGAACGTTGGTGCTTACGGATCGGAAGTCGTGCGCGGCGCGATCCAGTCCGTCGCCCGCGGCCAGCGGGAGGCGTGCACTGCATTGAACATGAGCCGCCCCCAGATGCTGCGCCGCATCATCTTGCCGCAGGCGTTCGTCGCCATGATTCCACCCTGGGGCAATCTGTTCATCGAGCTTTTGAAATCGACGGCGCTGGTCTCGCTGATCACGCTCTCGGACCTCGCCTTCAAGGCGCAGCAAATGAACCAGAACACGTTCAAGACCATTCCGATCTTCACCCTCGTCCTGCTGATGTACCTGGCAATGTCGCTGGTTGTGACCATCGGCATGCGGTTTCTCGAAAGGCGGGCTTCGCTAGGATTGGCGCGGGGGAAGGCAGCATGATCTGGGACTGGGCATTTGCTTTTGAAATCCTGCCGGTGCTCGCCGGCGCTGCCATCGTTTCCATCGAGGCGACGCTGATCGGGTTTGCGCTTGCCGCCTCGCTTGGCCTGGTGCTGGCGGTCGTCCGCATCGCCGTGCCGTGGACCGGCTGGACGATTTCGGTGCTGGTCGAACTGATCCGGTCGACCCCGCTGCTGATCCAGATATTCTTTCTCTATTTCGTCTTTCCGAAATTCGGTGTCGTGCTCGACGCCTTCACCGCCGGGGTGCTTGCCATCGGCATCCACTACGCAGCCTATTGTTCCGAGGTCTATCGCGCCGGCTTCGACAACATTCATCGCGGCCAATGGGAAGCCTCGGTCGCACTCAATCTGTCGGCCTGGACGACGTTCCGCGACATCATCATTCCGCAGGCGATCCCGCCGATCGTTCCGGCGCTCGGCAACTATCTGGTTGCCTTGTTCAAGGAGACGCCATTGCTTTCCGCAATCGCCGTGCTGGAGCTGATGCAGACGGCCAAGATCATCGGCTCCGAAACCTTCCGCTACACTGAGCCGATGACGCTGGTCGGCCTGTTCTTCCTTGCCATGAGCCTGGTTTCTGCCGCGCTCATTCGCTCCCTCGAAGGCCTGCTCAACCGGAGGACCATGCGATGACGGAACAACCGATGGTCCGCTTCGACAATGTTTCGAAACGCTATGGTGCGCTGACCGTTCTCGATGGGCTCAATCTGGACATAGCACGCGGTGAGAAGGTCTCCATCATCGGGCCGTCCGGCTCCGGCAAGACCACGGTGCTGCGTATGCTGATGACGCTGGAGACGATCAATGACGGCGTCATCTGGGTCGAAGGCGAGCCGCTCACTCACATGGAGAGGAACGGCAAGCTTGTTCCCGCCGATCTCGCACACATCCGCAGGATCCGCGCCAAGATCGGCATGGTGTTCCAGTCGTTCAACCTGTTCCCGCATATGACGGCGATGCAGAACTGCATCGAGGCGCCGATAACCGTGCTCGGCATGAAGCGGGCCGATGCCGAGGCGCGTGCGGCCGAGCTGCTCGACATGGTCGGCCTGTCGGAGAAGAAGGACCACTATCCCTCGCAGCTTTCCGGCGGCCAGCAGCAGCGCGTCGCCATCGCCCGCGCTTGCGCCATGCGGCCCAAGATCATGCTGTTCGACGAGGTGACATCGGCACTCGACCCCGAACTCGTCGGCGAAGTGCTTGAAGTCATCCGAAAACTCGGTAGGGAACATGACCTCACCATGCTGATGGTCACCCACCAGATGGGATTTGCCAAGGAATTCTCCGATCGCGTCTGCTTTTTCCATGCCGGCAAGATCTGCGAGCAGGGGCCGCCAAGCGAGTTGTTCGGCGCCCCCAAGAACGAGCGGACGCGGCAGTTCCTGCACGCTGTCCTGGAGGCTGGATGACGCTTGAGACGGATGCCACGCCCCTGGCCGCGACCGCCGCGCCGCCGCGTCCGCTTTCGGCGCGGGAGCGGTTCGAGCGTATCTACCGGATACTGCGCGACCGCATCTGCCTGCTCGACTACGCGCCGGGCAGCCATCTCTCCGAGGAAGAGCTTGCCCAGGAATTCCAAATCAGCCGCACGCCGGTTCGGCGTGTCCTGGCGCGCCTCGAATCCGAGGGTCTGGTTCAATCCGTCCATGGTGTCGGCACGATCGTCACCGATGTCGACATCGAGGAATTGCAGCAGGTCTATCACTTGCGCCTGGAGCTGGCGCTCCTGGTCGGCAAGCTTTCGCCGATCCCGCGCACGGCGGACGATCTCGACCGGATAAGGGCACTCATTGCGCGCTGCGATTCCGATGTGCTCAATCCCGACCAGCGCGCTTTCCTGCGCCTCAACATGGATTTTTTCTACGAGCTCACCGCGATGACCGGCAACCAGCCGCTGCGCGAGATCAGCGAGCGCCTGTATTTTCAAGTCGCGCGTGTCGTCCTGAAGATGATGCCGCAGTTGGGCCTTGTCGAGGAGTTCACCGCGTTCCGCCGCGAAATGGAAGAGGTCCTTGCCGCCGCCGAGATCGGCGACTGGGAGTCCATCGGGCACATAAGGCGAGCCCATATCTCGATGAGCTTTCGCCGCATGATGCGTCATGCAGGCGAGGCCAATATCGCCACGTAGGGGCCGCGCGAGGTCGCGCCGGTTGATCGGCGAACGCCGGATCACGACCGGCGGACCGCGCTTCGTCGGCTGGCGACCAGCTTCAACCAAGGCGCCGAATGGAAGGCGCTCATCAGCAGGTACATCACGACCATTCCACTCACCGGCGACGGATCTTGCGCCTCCGAGCACATCATGTCCGCATCACCGGCAACGGCCGTCAGCAGCGCCATGATTGCGAAGGTTGGCGCGGCCGCCAGCGATAGCCAGTCGGCCGCGCCGCGGGCGGCGACATTGTCGCTTGGGAAACCGGCAGATCCGTTGCCTTCGGGCGGCATCTTCTGGGTGTGATCGGAGTGGAGTGTCATCGCGATGTCATCCTTGGCCGTACTCGTCGTGGCGGCGCCACCAGACGCCCGCCTCGTTACGGCCTAGGGGCGCGCGGTCGAGCCACTGATACATGCCCCAGAGGCCGTCCAATCCGCGCGCATAGGTGGAATAGGCGTGGTAGACGACGCCGTCTTCGAGCACGAACGTGCTCATGCCCGGCCTCTCGCGCGTGTACGTGGCCATGTCTGTTCCGCTCATCGCAGCGAACGTGGCGGAGCCATCGGCAGTCGTGCGCGAGGGTATCTCGGCGAGAGGCGCCTCGCGCACATAGTTGTATTCGATACCTTCCTCGCGCTGCTGCTCCTCGGTGAACGAAACGTCGAAGTCGAAATTGAAGTCGCTGCCGTGTGAGGAGGCCCAGGGGAACGTCCATCCCATCCGCCGCTTATACGCCTGCAGCTTCGCGAGCCGTGCCCGCGATACCGCCGAAAGCGTGACGTCGTGGTTGGCCAGGTGGACGACGAAGCCGTCGAACCCGCCCGCAATCGCCGAGCAGGCCGGACACCCCGCCGTGTAGTCGGGCCCGAACATGAAGTGGTAGACGAGGAGCTGCGAGCGCCCTTGGAAGAGGTCCGCCAGTGAGGCGCTGCCTTCATCGGTCTCGAATCGGTAATCCTTGTCGATCCGAACCCAAGACAATTCCTGCCGCCGCCGCGCCACCTTATCGCTTTGGCGCGTGAGCTCCTTCTCCGCCTTGAGCAGATCAAGCCGCGCTGCCAGCCACTCCTCACGTGTTCCGGTTCTGTGTGTCGGCATCATTCGTCTCCTTCCTCGTTGTTCGCACCGTTTTCGATACGGCGCGTTTCGATACAGCGCGCTGGCTGTTGGTCCTGAGATAGATTAGGACCGGAGATCGAATAGTGAGAGTTACAAGTGTGACGGGATTCCGATGGACTCGCTGATCACCGCGGCGGCGCGCGCCCTCGCAACGGGTGATCCCCTCGGCGCATTGAAGCGGGTCGCCCTGCGTGACGATGCGCGTGCGCTGGCTCTGCGTGGCATCGCGATGGCGCAGCTCGGCGATCTCGTTCGAGCAAAGGCTCTCCTCAAAAGTGCTGCGCGCGCCTTCGGTCCGAAAGAGGCCGTGGCCCGCGCGAGGTGCGTCGTCGCCGAAGCCGAGATCGCACTCGTCTCGCGCGACCTCGGCTGGCCGGCGAAGGCACTCGACGCCGCGCGGTCGACGCTTGAAAAGCACGGCGACCACGTCAATGCCGCGCATGCGCGCAATCTCGAGGCTAGGCGCCTGCTCCTGATCGGACGCCTCGATGAGGCCGAGAGCAGGCTCACCGGGTTCGACCCGACAACGCTCCCACCCGCGTCGAAGGCCGCCCACGAGCTGGTGATTGCGGGGCTCGCGATTCGCCGCCTCCGGACCAAAGCGGCGCGCATTGCGCTCGCGCGGGCCGAGCACGCCGCGCGCCAGGCGGACATTCCCGCGCTGACGGCCGAGGTTGAAGGCGCATCCCTCGTGATGAACACGCCCGCGGCGCGCCTGATCGCCCGTGGTGAGGAGCGCCCGCTCCTGCTTGAGGAGGTCGAAGCGCTGCTGGCGTCGGGGGCGCTCGTCGTCGACGCCTGCCGCAATGTCGTGCGGGACGCCGGCATGATCGTCTCGCTCGCGACGCGCCCGGTGTTGTTCGCGCTTGCGCGCACGCTCGGCGAAGCCTGGCCCGCGGACGTGGCGAGGAGCACGCTCGTCGCACGCGCCTTCGGCGGCAAGCACGCCGATGAATCACATCGCGCACGATTGCGGGTCGAAGTCGGTCGGCTTCGCGTGGAGCTGCGGTCACTGGCGGATGTGAGCGCGACCAAGCGAGGCTTTGCGCTTAAGCCGCGCCGCCCACGCGATGTCGTAGTGCTGGCGCCGCCCGTCGACGAGCAGCATGCAGCGGTGCTCGCCTTCCTCGCCGACGGCGAGTCGTGGTCGAGCTCGGCGCTGGCGATTGCGCTCGGAGCCAGCTCGCGCACCGTGCAGCGATCGCTCGAGCAGCTTGCGGCAGCAGGCAAGGTGCAGTCGTTCGGTCGCGGGCGAGCGCGCCGTTGGATGACCCCGCCCGTGCCGGGGTTCCCGACAATCTTGTTACTCCCGGGCTCACTGTCGGGTTATTAGTGTCGGGACAATTCAACAGATCTGAGCCTGGAGGAGAAGCATGAAACGATCTGCAGCCGAAGTCCTCCGCGAATATGGACCCTTTCCGGGTGTCGACCAAGTTGCGGGGGTTACGTTCGACGGCCAGCACGTCTGGTTTGCGTCCGGAGACAGACTGAACGCCTTGGATCCTGCGAGCGGGAAGGTGGTGCGCGCGATCGATGTCGCTGCGCACGCAGGAACGGCCTTCGACGGTCAGCACCTGTTCCAGATCGCCGAAGATCGCATCCAGAAGATCGATCCCAACACTGGCCGCGTGCTCGCCACTATTCCGGCGCCGGGTGGCGGCGGCGACTCCGGGCTCGCCTGGGCCGAAGGCTCACTTTGGGTGGGGCAGAATCGCGGTCGCAAAATCCATCAGATCGATCCCCAGACGGGAGCAATTCTTCGCACAATCGATTCCAACCGTATCGTCACCGGGGTCACCTGGATCGAGGGCGAACTCTGGCACGGCACCTGGGAGGGTGACGAGAGTGACATCAGGCGGATAGATCCTGAAACGGGAAAGGTTCTGGAGAAGCTTGATATGCCGCCTGGAACAGGCGTATCGGGGCTCGAGTCCGATGGTGGCGATCAGTTTTTCTGCGGCGGTGGAAACAGCGGCAAGGTGAGAGCCGTCCGCCGACCCAGGCGAGGCTCCGAGGAGCGTGTCAAGAAGCTGAGCCCACAGTTGCAACAGCTCGACGATGAAGCTGCGAGCGTCCCGCGGCAGGGAAAATCATGATCAGAAAGCAGCATCCGCTGAAAGGGCCGAACAGGTTCAAGCTCGGCGTCTTCTCGATGAATGCCGATGGCGGTCTGGCAATGACCACCGTTCCCGAGCGCTGGCGCGCCCGCTGGGAGGACAATCTCAATTCTGCCTGCATCGCCGATCGCGCCGGCCTGGAGTTTCTGCTGCCGATCGCACGCTGGCGCGGCTTCGGCGGTTTGACTCATCTGCGGGAATGGTCGTTCGAGACTTTCACCTGGGCGGCGGGTCTCGCCGTCGCCACGCAGAACATCGGTCTGTTCATGACCGTGCATGTGCCGCTGGTTCATCCGCTGCAGGCCGCAAAAGCGCTGGCGACGGTCGACCACATCTCCAACGGGCGTGCCGGCTTGAACATTGTCTGCGGCTGGAACCCGGACGAGTTCGCCATGTTCGGGCAGACGGTCGGCGATCGGACCTACGATCAGGCCGAGGAATGGATCGATATCATCGAGCGTGCCTACCAATCCAGCGAGCCGTTCGACTTCGGCGGCGAGTTCTATGATCTGAAGGGGTCGTCAGTCGCCCGCCAAGCCTGCAGGCACCGCGACCGGTGACCATGAACGCAGCCTTCGGCGCACCGGGGCGCAACTATGCGGCGCGCCACTGCAACTACCTGTTCTCGACTTTTTCCGAAATTGCCGATGGCCGCGCGCATGTGGTCGACATCACCAACCGCGCGGCTGAGGTTGGACGCGAAGTCGGTGTCTACACGGTCTGCCACGTCGTCTGCCGGGAAACCCAGCAGGAAGCCGAGGATTATTACCGGCACTACGCGCTTGAATGCGCGGACGAGGGCGCGGTCGACGAACATATGCGCAAGAAGAAAGAATTCGCGAATTCGCATGACGCGAAGGCCTTCACCGAATATCGGCAAAGATTCGCCGGCGGTGCTGGAACGTTTCCGCTTATCGGCACGCCGGAAAAGATCGTCGACGATCTCACCAAAATCATGGACCAGGGTTATTCCGGCGCCGCCCTCACATTCGTCAACTACACCTACGAATTGCCCTTCTTCTGTGACCGCGTGCTGCCGCTGATGCGCCAGGCCGGGCTTCGAGTAAATTGATGCCGGCGGCCGCCATTCCAACGACATGGGCGGATGGGCACGGCGCCATCGACCCGCGCGCCTTCAAGCAGGCGATGCGGGCAGTGGCGGGCTCGGTCGCCATCCTCGCGTCGGAGCATGGCGAGATAGGCTTTTGCGGCATCACCGCGACGGCCGTCCTGGTCAGTCCGCACGCGGCGCACTACTCGACGCAGTCTTACGCTGAGGTTCGCAACAAGGTGTTTGCCGATGTCGCATCGGTGTTGCGCGGCGGCAAGCCGGTATATCCGGTCAACCGGATATGACTGCTCGCGGCCGCAAATAGCTCAGCCCCGCTTGGGCTTGTCGCGGCGCTCGACGATGTAGATGTGGTCGGCCGCCAGGACCACGTCGCCATGCTGGTTGATCACCTCGCAGCGCTCGATGACCCGGCCCGAATCCGGTCGTTTCGGGTCGTCTTCTTTGGCCGAGATGGTGGTGCGGGTCTTGATCGTATCGCCGATGAACACCGGCTTGATGAAGCGCAACCTGTCGTAGCCATAGGAGAAGGCGACCGGGTTGATGACGCTTGCCGTCAGTCCGACGCCGACCGAGAAGACCAGCGTGCCATGGGCGATGCGCTGGCCGAACGGCGTCGTTTCCATGAACTCGGCGTCCATGTGGTGAGGGAAGAAATCGCCGGTATGGCCGGCATGCACGACGAAGTCGGTCTCGGTGATGGTGCGTCCGTTGGTCAGGCGCGACGAGCCGATCTGATAATCCTCGAAATAGATAGTCTGCTCCATGTCAGGGCCTCGCCGCGATCGGTGTTGCCGGCGCCGCGCTCGATTGGTAGGCGGCCTCGACCAGCGCCATGGTGTTCCAGGCGTCCTCGACGGAACTGACGAGTTCGGCGTCCTCGCCTGATGCGTAGCGCTGGACATTGGCCATGCGGCCGACGAAGGCGTCCGGAAACCATTCGCCGACGAGCGGCACCGTGACCCAGTCTGAGCCGCCCTTTAGATGGATTTCAAGAATGTCCGGCTCGCCGCGGGGGTAGTCGAGGTTGAGTCCGAGTTTGAGATAGGCGGCGCCCTCGGTGCCGCAAATGCGGAACTCGCAGGCCTGGTGTTTTCGGCCAAATTTGTGGTCGTGGTTGATCGACAGCGCACAGCGCACGGTATCGCCATAGTCGAGGATCGCACTGGTGCGCGTTTGCGCGACCTTGTGGTTGGGATGGCCGAGCGTCTTGGCGTGAACCCCTCTGGGATCGCCGAGCAATTGCCGGATCAGGTCGAGATAATGGATCGAATGCATGACGATTTCGACGCGCGGCGCCTTCAGCAGAAACTCCCAGAGTTGCCAAGGTGTCGCCAGCGCCAGCCATGCGTCGAAATCGACCACGTCGCCCAGCCAACCCTTGGCGATCGCATCCTTCAGCGCCAGCATCATCGGCGCGAAGCGGAGCTGAAAATTCACCGCGGCCTTCAGGTTTTTGGAGCGGCAGATTTCAAGGATTTCGGTGGCCTCGGTCAGATCACCGCCCATCGGCTTCTGGATCAGCGCCACTGCACCATCGGGCAGCGCCCTGAGCACGCCGGCATGATGAGCCGGTGGCGTCGCCAGGTCGAAGACGACGTCCTTGATCGCTGCGGCTTCCTCGACCGACCGGTAAGCGGTGACGCCCCATTTCTGCGCCAATCTTTCAGCCTTGACATGGTCGGGATCGAAAAGCCCGGCGACCGGGAACCCGGCTTTCCCATAGGCCGGGAAATGCGCATCGCTGACGATCGATCCTGCGCCGAATATCACGATCGGCCTGGGCATTGATGGCTGCTCCCAGGCCTGGGCGAGCGAGGCAGGATCGAACACACCATCAGTCATGATGGAAGACTTCGTCCATCGAGGCCCACCACTCGCCCTCCTTGCGGGTCGGCAGCGGCTCCTGGCAAGGCATGCAAAGCGCCCACCATTCCTGCGTCTTGGGATCAGCTGCCATCTTCGCCATGTCGGCGGCATAGTCGGTGCCGTGATATTCGAAAGTGCTGAACAGCAGGTGCTCCGGTTCCTTGAGGTAGATCGAATAATTCTTGATGTTGCAGGCGGAAATCATCGCAAGCACGTCAGGCCAGACGGCGGCGTGAAGCCGCACATATTCAGCGACCTTTTCCGGCTTGAGGCCGAGCACCATTCCCATCCGCTGCATGTCCGGCTCCCTATTTCGTTATATCGGTCGTGAATTCCGCGATGCTCTTCGCCTTGACGGCATCCCAATCCCAGTCGATGCCGATGCCAGGCTCGTCCGGTGCCAACGCCTGCCCGTTCTCGATGCGCATTTTCTTGCCGGTCAGTTCGTCAAGCTGGGGAATATACTCGACATATCGGCCGTTCTGAATGGCGCAGGTCAGGCTGACATGCAATTCCATCAGGAAATGCGGGCAGACCGGGATGTCGAACGCCTCGGCCGCATGCGCGACCTTCAGCCACGGCGTGATGCCGCCGATACGGCCGACATCGACCTGCACGATCGAGCAGCCGCCTTTTTGCATATATTCGCGGAAATGGCGGATCGAATAGAGCGACTCGCCGATGGCGATCGGCGTCGACGTCGCATTCGACAGCCGCACATGGCCGTCTATGTCGTCGGCCGGCAGCGGTTCCTCGATCCAGGCGAGGTCGAGATCGCGCAGCCGCTCCGCCCGGCGGATTGCCTCGTCGAGCGAAAAGCCTTGGTTGCAGTCGGTCATGATCTCGTAGGACGAGCCGACCGCCTGGCGCACCGCGGCCAGCCTGGCGAGATCCTCGGAGCCGTGGGGCTTGCCAATCTTCACCTTCGAGCCGCGAAAACCCTTGGCCTGGGCGGCCAGCGCATCCTCGACCAGCGCCTCGGTCTCGATATGCAGCCAGCCGCCTTCGGTCGTGTAGAGCGGGCAGCGGTCCTTGGCGCCGCCGGCCAGCTGCCACAGCGGCAAGGCCTGCTTCTTCGCCCGCAGATCCCAAAGCGCAGTGTCGATGGCCGCCAGCGCGATTGCCGTGATCGCGCCGATCGTCGTGGCGTGGGTGGCGAATTCGAGCTCGTGCCAGATCGCCTCGATCCTGTCGGCGTCGCGGCCGATCAGCCGCGGTGCGAGGTGGTCGGCCAGGAGCCGCATCACCGAGGAACCGCCGGTGCCGATCGTGTAGCTGTAGCCGGTGCCGACCGCGCCGTCGGCGTCGGTGATGGTGACGATCGGTGTTTCCTGGCTGACAAAACTCTGGATCGCATCGGTGCGCTTGACCTTCGGCACCAGGTCGACCATCCGCAGTTCGATTTTCTCGATCGTTGCCACGACGTTAACCTCGCAATGTCTTGCCCGTTTCAGCAGAAAACAGGTGGGCCTGCGACAGGTCCAGGCTCATATTCACCCGGTCACCGGCCTTCAGCGGTTTCGGGTTGAGCATGCGCGATACCCAATCGCTGCCGTTGAATTCGGCGAACACCAGCGTCTCATTGCCGAGCGGCTCGGTGACGGTCACCGGCAATTCCATCTGATGAACGTCAACGTCTTCACCGGAGCTGATGCCGTGTCCCGTCGGATAGATGTCGTCAGGCCTGAGGCCGAACGCGACCTTATCGCCAGTTCCGACATTTGCCTTGAACTGGCTGGGCAGAGGCAGCCTCTCGCCGCTGGCGAACAGCAATTGTCCGTGGTCGATCACTGCCTCGTGCAGGTTCATTGGCGGCGAGCCGATAAAGCCTGCCACGAAGCGCGTCTGCGGCCGGCGGAAGACCTCGTCGGGCGTGCCGACCTGCTCGATGAAACCGTCGCGCATGATGACGATGCGGTCGGCGAGCGTCATCGCCTCGACCTGGTCATGGGTGACGTAGATCACCGTCGATTTGACCTTGGCGTGCAGCTTCTTGATCTCGGTGCGCATCTGCGTCCGGAGCTTGGCGTCGAGATTGGAAAGCGGCTCGTCGAACAGGAAGACGTCGGGATCGCGGACGATGGCGCGGCCCATGGCGACGCGTTGGCGCTGTCCGCCCGACAGCTGTGACGGCCGGCGGTCGAGCAGTTGGTCGAGGCCGAGAATGCCTGATGCCTCGGCGACACGGCGGTCCATCTCCTCTTTTGCGGCGCCAGCAATCTTCAGCGAGAAGCCGAGGTTTTCGCGCACGGTCATGTGCGGGTAGAGCGCATAGGACTGGAACACCATCGAGATGTTGCGCGAACGCGGCGGCAGATCGTTGACCATGCGGCCGCCGATCTCGATGAGGCCGTCGCTGATGTCCTCGAGACCGGCGATCATGCGTAGGGTTGTCGACTTGCCGCAGCCGGACGGCCCGACCAGCGCGATGAACTCGCGATCGGCGACCTCGAGGTCGATGCCGTGCACCACGGCCACCGGGCCGTAGCTTTTGGTGAGTTTCTTCAGGGATACGGTTGCCATGTCAGCCTTTCACCGCGCCGGAGGTGAGGCCGCCGACGAGGTGTTTCTGGACGATGAAGGTAAGCGTGAGCGCCGGTATGATCATGACCACGGCCAGCGCGCACATGCCGCGCCAGTCGATGGTGAATTCGGCGGTGTAGTCGAGCAGGCCGACCGGCAGGGTCTTGGAGTTGGTCGAGCGCGTCAGCTGCGAGGCAAGCGCGAACTCGTTCCACGAGGTGAGGAAGGCAAAGATGCCGGCCGAGGCGATACCAGGCCCGGCAAGCGGGAACTCGACCTGCCAGAAGGCCTGCCAGCGCGTGCAGCCGTCGATCTGTGCGGCTTCGGCGAGGTCTTTCGGAACCTGACGGAAAAAGCCGTCGATCAGCCAGATGGTGAAGGGCACGTTGAGCGCGACATAAACGAGGATCAGCCCGAAATGCGTGTCGATGATGCCGAGCCGCGCAAAGACGAAGAACAGCGGCAGCGACAGCGCGATGCCGGGCACCGTGCGCGTCAGCATCAGGCCGAGGAACATCGCCGACTTGGCACGGAAGCGATAGCGCGCAAAGGCATAGCCGCCGGCCATGCCGATGGCGATGGCGATCACCGTCGAGGTTACCGAGATGATCAGCGAATTGCGGAAATAGTCGAGCACCGGGATGCCGCCCTTGCCGACGCCGCTGAACATGGCAACGTAGGCGTCGAGCGAAAGTTCCTGCGGGATCCATACCGGCGGCTTGGCCATGATCTCGACGGTCGGCCGCAGCGATGACAGCACGATCCAGATGCCAGGCAGGCAGATGACCAGCATGGCCAGGAACAGCCCGATGCCGTGAGCGATGCCGAGCGCCTTGTTGCGGGCGCGATGCAGGCTGTTCTGGTCCATCCTTACCACTCCGCCGCGATCTGCGTGCGGGCCGCGGCGAGCTTGCGGTAGAAATAGACGGTGAACAGGATCGACAGCAGGATCGAGAAATAGGCCATGGCGTTGGCCAGGCCCATCCTGGCATCGCTGTAGGCGGTGCGGGCGACCAGCGTCCAGACGAGTTCGGTGCGCCCGGCGGGGCCGCCGTCGGTCATGATCTTGACGATGTCATAGGCGCGCGCCACGTCGAGCGAGCGGATCGTCAAGGCGATGAAGGCAAACGGCATGATGAACGGCCAGGTGACATAGCGGAATGTCTGCCATGGCGTGCAGCCGTCGACGCGGGCCGCCTCGACCGGTTCGCGCGGCATCGCCAGCAGCCCGGCAAGGATCAGGATCGCGAACACCGAAGTCGATGACCAGATTTCGGCGGTGAGGATGGCGACGAAGGCGAGATTGCCGTCGATCAGCCAGGGGATGGCGCGGTCGGTCAGGCCGAGCGCCTGCAGGGCGTTGTTCACCAGGCCGATATTGTCGTTGAACATGAATTTGAACTGGAAGCCGACCAGGATCGGCGAAAACATCATAGGGAACATCATGATGGTGCGCAGCACCCGCTGTCCGCGCGAGGCTTTCTCCACCAGCAACGCCAGCCCAAGCCCGATCAGCATTTCCAGATTGAGCGCCACCGTCAGCAACACAACGGTGCGGGCAAAGGCAAACCAAAAATCCCCGTTGCCCAGGATGTTGATATAGTTGCGCGCGCCGATGAAGACCCAGAGTGTCTCCGGCTTGGTCAGCCGGAACGGCGTGAAGCTGGAGTAGAGCGATAGCAGCAGCGGCAACACCACCACCGCCGCCAGGACGATGACCGCGGGCAGCAGGAGCAGCAATGGCGGTGAGGGTCTCCAGCCTTTCATGTCGATCCGGTTCTGGTTGGTGCCCGGACACCGAAGGCCGCCGTCGGCCAGCTGGGATCAAGACAAAGCGTATTGCGCATGGTCAGTCTAGAAACAGGTCGGGGGCGCCGCTCTTCGATAAGCGCAGCGCCCCCGTGGAAAGATGTCAAAGCTTGCCGGCGTCTTCGAGGATCTGGGTGGCCTTGGCGGCAGCGTCGTCCAGCACCTGCTTGGAGGTCTTGTCGCCGAGGATGGCCGCCTGCAACTCGGGATAGACGGCGTTGGAGATTTCGATCCACTCAGGCGTCTGCGGCACGGCGAAAGCGTGCTTTGCCTGTTCCTGGAAAGCCGCCAGCACTTCCGTCTTGTAAGGATCGCCGGCCGCCTGCTGGATGTCCCAGTCCCACACCGCGGTGCGGGTCGGCAGTGGCCCGCTTGCTGCTTCAAGCTTCTGGCTGTCCTCGTTGGTCAGAAACCAGACCAGGGACGCTGCCGCTTCCTTGCTGGCGCAGTTTTCGGTGACTGAAAACCCGTGATGTCCCGACCAGCCGGTGCGAATGCCGGCCGAGCCCTTCGGCGCCACTTTCACCCCGACATTGCCGGCGACCTTCGACGACTTCGGATCGTTGAAGAACCCTGCCCAGCCCGGCCAGTCGAGGTTGATGGCGACCGTGCCCGAGGCAAAGCCCTGGCCGAGATCGTCCCAGAGATAGTTGGTGGTGCCGGCCGGCACCGCCTTGGCCTTGTAGAGATTGACGAACCAGTCGAGCGCCTGCACGCCGGCCTCCGAGTTGAAGACGGGCCTGCCGTCCTTGTCGAGATACTCGCCGCCCTCGGCAATGAGCATCTCGTAAAAACGGCCGTTGATCGCCTCTTCCTTGCCGGCGAACTGGGTGCCGTAGAAATCCGGCGGGCTGGCGAAGAATTCCGCCTGCCGGGCCACCTCGTCCCAGGTATCGGGCGGCACCAGTTCCTTGCCGTATTTGGCCTTGTAGGCGGCTTTCTTGGCTTCGTCCTGGTAGAGGCTCTTCTGGCAATAAAGCGCCGAGACGTCGAACTGCGCGCGTGGCAGCATCACCAGCTTGTCGTCGAGTGTCGAAGCCTTGATCGTCGACGGCACGAAGGCGCCGATCTCCTCCTTGGGCAGCAGGGCGTTGAGATCGATGTAGATATCGGGATATTGCGGCGCAAACGACGAGTGGTTCGAGCCGACGCACCAGTTGATGCTGCCGGACGCGATGTCAGACTTGATTTCCTTGTCGAGCTCGAAATGGTTCTTCTTCGAGATCACGTTGACTTTGGCGCCGGTCAGTTTTTCCCATTCGCCGATGCGCGCGTAGAGCCCTTCATATTGCTGGCCGCCGATCAGCTTGGCGTCGATGGTGACGCCGTCGAACTTGCCGGGCAGTTCGGCAGCAAAGGCGGCGCCCGCGCCAAGTGCAAGCAGCGCCACGCCGGCTGTCAGGCCGCAAAACAGTTTCGTCATTGGTATCCTCCCAAAGAGCCTGCGTCGATCCATAGCGAGGTTTGATCGGCAGCTTCATTCATATACAAACAAAACATTTATAAGTTCGTCAAGCCGAAAGTCCTTTCAGAGCAATGCCGTTATGCGTATATGAAAAGCGAAATTCACTGGAGAAGCGCAATGGCAGAGGACGAGGACGACGACCGCTATCGCGCCCCGGCGCTGGACAAGGGGCTCGACATTCTCGAGCTGCTGGCCGGCGTCGATGGCGGCCTGACGCAGGCGGAGATCGCCAAGAAGCTCGACCGCAGCCCCAACGAGTTCTACCGCATGCTGGACCGGCTGGTGCGACGCGGCTACGTCACGCGGCCCGACGGCGACCGTTATTCGCTGACCCTCAAGCTGTTTGGCCTGGCGCAGCTGCACGCGCCGGTGCGGCGGCTGGTTTCCTATGCGACGCCGCTGATGCGTGAACTTGCCGAAACCTCGCACCAGGCAAACCAGCTTGTCGTCTTCGACCGCGGTTCCGCAGTGGTGATCGCACAGCAGGAAGCGCCGGACTACTGGGGCATTTCGATTCGCGTCGGCTCGCATATCAGCCTGTTCGACACCGGCTCCGGACATGTGCTGCTGGCGTTCCGCTCGCCGGAAGAGCGGCAGATGATGATCTCCGAGCATCTGCGCAGCACCGACAAGCCGCCTCAATCGCCGGAGTTCTTTGCCCGCCTCGACCAGATTCGTGAACGCGGCTATGAGATGATGGCGTCGATGCAGACCGCCGGGGTGTTCAACCTGTCGGCACCCGTGCTTAGCTCGGACGGCAGGGCGATCGCCGCACTGTCGATCCCCTACATAACCCTGGTCAACGCACCCAAGGCGCCCGATATCACCAAGACGATAGAACTGTTGCTGGCAGCGACCGAAAAGCTATCGCAACTGACGGGAGCAGCGGTCAAGCAGGCGGAGTAAATTCTTATTTGAATGAACAATTTCTCCGTAAGATAATTTTGAAAAACGCCGGAGGAGGAGCGCGCCGTCATGATTTTCGATACCCATCTGCATCTGATTGACCAGTCGGCGCTGCGCTATCCCTGGCTCTCCGGCGTGCCGGCGCTCAACCGCGATTTTTCCCTCGACGAATATGCAATCCAGGCCCGCCGCGCCGGCATAGAGGGCGCATTGCATATGGAAGTCGATGTCGATCCAGCCGACATCGAGACTGAGACCACTCACGTAAAGGCGCTGTCGCAACAGAAGGACAGTTTACTGCGCGGGGCAATCGCCTCCTGCCGTCCGGAAGAGCCGGGCTTTGCCGCCTATCTCGAGCGCCAGCGCGCCGATCCTTTCGTCAAAGGTTTCCGGCGGGTGCTCCACGTCATGCCGGATGAACTCTCGGAGGGCTCGCTGTTTCGCGAAAACATCAAGCAGCTTGCCGGCACCGGCCTGACCTTCGATCTCGTCGTCCTGCCGCATCAGATTCCTAAGGCGATTGCGCTTGCTGACCTCGCGCCGGATGTTCAATTCGTGCTCGACCATTGCGGCGTTCCCGACATCAAGGGCAGCAGTGAGCATCCCTGGCGCGAGCATATGGCTGAGATCGCGCGGCGTCCGAACGTCGTCGGCAAAGTTTCCGGTGTGGTCGCCTATGCGGACGCCGGATCGTGGACTGTCGAAACGCTGCGTTCCTATATCGAGCACACGATCAGCTGTTTCGGTTGGGACCGCGTCGTATGGGGCAGCGACTGGCCGGTCTGCACGCTCGGTGGCGGGCTTGCGACCTGGGTTGCAGCGACGCATGCGCTGCTTGGCGGTGCAAGTGCCGACGAGCGGGAAAGGCTGCTGTCGGGCAACGCAAAGCGGCTGTGGCGCTTGTAAGTGGCCTCAGATCGTCGCGGATACGTGCCGCTCGCGGCCGTAGAGCGAAACCAGCAGCACGATGACCAGACCAAGTGCTGCCTGCACGGTCGAGGGCCGGAAGCCGAGGCCGATCAGCAGCGTGGGTTGCCGCGGATCAAACTGTTCATGTCCTCCATTTAGTTGGTTTCAGGATCCTCCACCGGCAGCGACGGGTGCCGGGAAACTCTCCAGAAACAGGCGATTGAGATCGGCAACGACGCGGCCGGCGTCGTGCTTTTCGGTCAGGCCGAGATTGATGCGATCGGACGCCGCCTGCTGGAATGTCATGTAGCCATCATGGCGTGGCCTGACCCAGGCACCCTCGAGTGTGGCCCGGGTATCGATGTAGAAATTACCGGCGGCTGCGTTGACGGCTGCATCGTCCCAAGCTGCGGCATGGCCGGGCTGGCCGCCGGCCGATGCATAGGGGCCGCGCTGCACCTCGCCGCTGGCGATCCAGTAGGCAAAGTCGATGGCCGCCTGCTTCGCCTTCGAAAAGGCCGACACGGCAATCCCGGTTCCGCCGAGCGCCGAGCCGACCGGGCCGGCATTGCCCTCAGCCGGAATGTCCGCGAAGGCAAGGCGGTTGCTCCGAAAGCCGGCGATGGCATAGGAGACATAGCCATAGATCAGCGGCGCGCAGGCGATCCGCGTGCCGGACCTGGCCATTTGCTCCAGGACGTCGATCGGGTCCATGCCAAGGCAGGCCGGATCGACGAGAGCCGCGACCTCGCGCATCATCTCGAAAACGCGGCTGCCCGTGTCAGGATTTACGTGGGCGCCAGGCTCTTCGACGGCGCGTCGACCGAGATTGCCGGCAAGCGTGTAGAACACCATCAGCGAATGCGGTGGCCTCAGCGGCAGCAGCACGCGGCCTTGCCGCGCCAGATCGAGCATTTCGCTCCAACTCGCTGGCTGAGCGGAAAGCATATCAGGCCGCCACGCCTGCACCTGGCTCGCCGTGTCGATCGGAAACGCCCACTGTCGGCCTTGCCAGTTGTAGCTCGGATAGGACTGGCCAACGCTGCCTGCCGCCAGTGCCGCGCGTTCCGCTTCACGTCCCACAACGTCGAGCGGCGCCAAACAATTCTCGGCGGTGATCTGGCCGACATGCGGATGATCGATGACGATCAAGTCGTAGGCACGGGCCAGTTCCTCGACCGGAAAGGATTCGAAATCCTGCAGCGAGCGCTTGTCCCATTCAATCGTGACGCCGGTGCGCTGCTTCCACAGCGCTGAGGAGGCGACCATAGGGTCGTAGCCGCGCGGATGGCTCCAAGTCATGCCTTTGAGCGTCACGTCGCTCACAGCCCGAACTCCTTGCGGATCTTTGCGCTGTGCTCGCCGATGCGTGGCGCGGCGCGCTCGACCTTCGCGCGGACGCCATCGACCCTGAGCGGCGAACGCGTGGTAAGGATCGAGACGTCATCCTCGCGCGTCACCGTCTGCAGCATGTCGAGAACCTGAAAGCCCTCGCTGGCCATCATCTCCGGCCAGGTCAGCACCTTGGCGCACCAGATGTCGGCAGGCTCGAGGATGGCGAGCCATTCATCGACCGTCTTCGTCACGATTTGTTGCGCGATAATCGCCTTGATCTCGTCACGGGCGGTGAACCAGGTCGACGGCTGATCGCGATAGGGTGCAAGCTCTTCGATCTCCAGAAGGTCGGCCAACTTCGAGATCGGCGTCATCGCAATCGCCAGATAGCCGTCTTTGGCCGGATAGACGCCGTAAGGCGCCGACAGATAGGCATGCGCGCTGCGGAAAGATGACCGCCGCGGCAGCCGGCTTCCGTCATTGAAATGCGTGGTCAGCACCTCGAACTGGAGGTCGACCAGCGCTTCGAGCAGGCTGGTCTCGACATGGCTGCCCGTGCCGGTCACGCCGCGCCGCACCAGTGCGGCAAGGATGCCTTGCGCGGCGGCAGAGCCCGCCAGCATGTCGGCGATCGCCAGGCCGAAGGGCACCGGTCCCTGGTCCTCGTCGCCGTTCAGCCACATCACGCCGGAACGCGCTTGCGCCAGCAGATCCTGACCGGGCCGCTTGACCCACGGGCCTTCCTCGCCATAGCCGCTGATCGACGCATAGACCAGACGCGGGTTGATTTTGCGAACCGCCTCGTAGTCGAGACCCAGGCGCTCAATGACACCGGGCCGAAAATTCTGGATCAGCACGTCGGCCTTGGCCAGCAGCCCGCGCAGCGCCGCAAGGTCGGCCTCGTCCTTGAGATCGATGGCGAAACTTTCCTTGGAGCGGTTGATGGCATGGAAGATGGTGGAATCGCCGCCGATCTCCGTGTCGCTGAGATAAAGCCGGCGCGACAGGTCACCGCCATCCGGGCGCTCGATCTTGATGACGCGGGCGCCCAGGTCGAGCAGTCGCAGCGAGCAGTAGGGCCCGGACAGGAACTGGCTCATATCGACGACGACGAGCCCGGCCAGCGGCAATTCGGCAGTGGCAGCCATCGCCTATTTCTCCGTCTTGCCGGCGAAATCGGCCGGATTGCGGTACTTCACCGTCTGCAGGTGTTCGCAATAAAGCACGAGCTCTCCTTCACCCTTGAAGACTTCATAGCTGGCGCGGATCAGCCCCATCTCCTTGTATTTGGGTTTCTTGTCGAGATTGGAGCGGATCGAATAGATCGTGTCGCCGATGAACACCGGCTTGATGAAGCGCAATTTGTCGTAGCCGTAGGAGAAGGCGTTGACGCAATTGGTGGCGACGAGGCCGAGCCCGGCCGAAAACACGAAGGCGCCGGCGACCAGCCGTTTGCCGAAAATGCCGTCTGTTTCGGCGAACATCTGGTCCTGCACGTAAGGGTGGATATCGAGCACCAGTGCGTTGAAAAGGTGGCTGTCGCCCTCGGCCATCGTTCTACGCAGCGAGCGGATTTTCTGGCCGATCGGCCAGTCTTCATAGAACCAGTTCTCCGCGTTCCAGACGGGGAGATCGGCGTGGTTCTTCGGCATGTTGGCAGGGTGCGTCGACGCCACGCCCACGGTCGGCGCAAAACCAGTCATGGCAGTATCCGTTGCAAGCACGGATCATCCGTCCGGGCGCGCCGCGAACCAGCGAATTGCATGATAGATCCTCCCGTCGATCTTCTTTTGTGAATAGTGTTTTCACATATGGGGTCACGTTGCAAGCGTGAACAGGCGAAATTTTGCCCGGATCCGCAGCGGGCAACGCCGGCGGAACAAGGGAGGATTTGATGCAGAATGCGAAGCTGCTGGTCGCCAATTACCGCAATCTGGCACTTACGCCCTCGGGTCGCCATCTCTTCTCGGCCAACCAGAACGCCGACCGCATCTCGATTCTTGCACGCGACGCGGCCACGGGGCGGCTGGCCGACACCGAGCGGTTTATCGAAATCGGCACGCCGATGTGCGTGAAGATCGTGCGTTGAAAGCCTTGGTCTCCTTCCAGCAGCGAGGGCGTGCACGGTCCTGTGATTTCGGCTGAGCCATCAGCGTGGTAGCTTCCAGTCGTTCCGCTGCGGAGTCGTCATGCGTACCAAGCTGCTAGAAATCACCCTTGCTATGCTGCTGCTGGTTGGCGGCCTTCCAGCCGGCCATGCGCAAGTGGCCGAGCGGCCGTCGCCTTCGGGCGGCGTTCTGTCGCTGCTCCCGCCGCCCCAGGTCTCAGATCATTCGATCGTGATCGCGGGACGCACGCTCAACTATCAGGCAAGGGCCGGCACGCTGTCGTTGCTATCCGGCAAGGGCGACGTCACCGCGGAAATCTTTCATGTCGCCTACACGCTGCGTCCCGAGCCAAGCCGGGAACCTGATCCCCGGCGCCCGATCACTTTCGTATTCAACGGTGGTCCCGGAGCAGCTTCCGCCTATCTGCATCTTGGCGCGCTCGGTCCACGCGTGATGGCGACAGCGGCCGATGGAGGCTTTCTCCCACCGCCGCAGCGGCTTTTGGACAACTCGAACACCTGGCTCGACATGACCGACCTGGTCTTTGTTGACCCCGTCGGAACGGGTTACAGCCGCGAAGCACCCGGAACCGAGGCACGCAGCTTCTGGGGCGTCAACCAGGACGCCGCCGCGATGGGCGCCTTCATCCGGCTCTATCTGGCACAGGCGGGCCGCACAGCGTCGCCGGTGTTTCTTGCCGGCGAAAGCTATGGCGGGTTTCGGGCGGCACTGCTTGCCAAGACGCTTCAGGACGATATCGGCATCAGTCCTAAGGGCATCGTGCTCATCTCGCCGGCGCTCGAATTCACCCTCGTGCGGCCCGACGAGTTCCAGCCGCTTCACTGGGCGCTTGAGCTCCCGTCGCTGGCGGCGGTGCGCCTGCGCAGCGAAGGCGTCACCGGTTCCGAACTGCAGGAGCGGTTGGCCGATGTCGAACGCTATGCGCTTGGCGACTATCTCGTCGCGCTTGCCAGCGGGCTCGAACAGGGTGGGCGCCTGGCGAGCCCGCGCGTTGCCGAAATCACCGGCCTGCCGATTGAACTCGTCAAACGAAACTTTGCACGCATTCCCACCGCACTCTTCGCCAAGGAGTTTGCGCGGGCAAGGGGCAATGTTCTCAGCGCCTATGACGGCACGATCGAAACGGCAGACGTTGCCCCGGAAAGTCCAAGGCCCAGCGGTCCCGATCCGGTGCTCGACCGAAGCGTGCCGGCGCTCACATCCGCCTTTGTCAGCTATATCAGGGAGGAATTGAAATTCCGCACCGATCTAAGCTACCGGCTTCTCAACCGCGAAATCAGCGGCAATTGGGATTACGGGACGAGCCCGACGCGTCAGGGCTATGTCGGCGTGATGGATGACCTTCAGCAGGCGCGCGCGTTGAACCCCGGCCTCGGCGTTTTGATCGTCAACGGCTACACCGACCTGGTGACACCCTATCTGGTGTCACGCTACCTTGTCGGCCAGGTTCCTTCGCTTCCTGGAGCAAAATCCATTCGCGTCGAGCTTCTGGAAGGCGGCCACATGATGTATTTCAGGCCAGACAGCCGGCGCGCGCTGAGAGAGGCCGCGTCCGAGCTTTACCAAATCCCGAAATGAACGGCGGAAGCCGCTTACAAGAGACAAATCCGCCTCTTCGCATGAGCGACGGATAACGCAGCACGGACCCGACAGGCGAGCAAGCCGATGACATCTCAGAATGCAGAACTGACCTGGCTCAACCCGCCACCGCACCATGCTTTCGGCGACAGCACCGTGCATGTGCGGACCGGCAAGGAAACCGATTTCTGGCGCGAGACGTTTTATGGCTTCTGGCGCGACAATGGCCATTTCCTCTACCGGCAGGTCGAGGGCGATTTCAGCGCGGAGGTCACCGTCAAGGGGGACTACAAGGTGCTCTACGATCAGGCCGGTTTGATGGTCCGGCTGAGCGAGACGCACTGGGTCAAGGCCGGCATCGAGTTCACCGATGGGCTGGCACATTTTTCCGTCGTCGTCACCAATGATGCTTCCGACTGGTCGTTGGTCAGCATCCCGGCTGGTCCGGACGGCGTCAGGATCCGGCTGACCCGCCATGCCGAGACAATCCGTGTTCAGTATCTTGACGCCTCCGACCATCACTGGAAGCCGGTGCGGCTCGCCTATTTCCCGCCCTCAAAAACAGTCGATATCGGCATGATGTGCTGTTCGCCGCAACGTGAAGGTTTCGAAGTCACATTCAGCGATTTTTCGGTTGGCGCGGCGATCTCGAGAGAACTCCACGACTGATGTGTCGTGGCACCGGATCGGGGCGCCGCTTTCACAGCAGCATCGTTCCGACAGCCGAATTGCGCGGCAAGACCGGAATCCTTCCGCTTCGACTGGGACAACAATCACCGCGGCGCATGGTGGAATTCACGCCGAGGTCCGACGCCGCCGCAGCGCGGCGAGGAAATCCGCGAAGGATCAGGCACTTGGCCGAAACGGATTGGCGATACGCAGCCCTTCGTCGAGCGCCATCCCATGCTGCATATCCTCTGACCACAGTGTGTCGCAGTCAGCGTGAAGCGCTGCGGCGGCGATCATGGCATCGTAAATGGAAAAGCTGTAACGCTCGGCCAGCGCCAGCCCGGTCTCGTGCGTCTCGATGGTGATGGGATGGACGGTCAGCAGGCCGCGTAGCGTGGACAGAAACGCGTAGGTCTCCATCCACGACAGCCGCATTTTGCGGCGGGCGACATTGGAGAGCTCGTTGAGAACCTGCACGCTGATC
Organism: Mesorhizobium sp. M1322; assembly: GCF_040318085.1. Classification (NCBI taxonomy): domain Bacteria; kingdom Pseudomonadati; phylum Pseudomonadota; class Alphaproteobacteria; order Hyphomicrobiales; family Phyllobacteriaceae; genus Mesorhizobium; species Mesorhizobium sp. M1322. The sequence continues at coordinate 58,357 of NZ_JAMYLP010000003.1, read as the reverse complement.
GCGCCGCCAGCGGCGATGGCCATCTCCGCCTGGTCGGCTTTTACGGAATCGCCCGACGCGATATAGACAAGGACATTGGTGTCGAAGAAGCTACCGGGCATTCGCCTCATCCCGATCGAACTTGAAGTCGGCGGGAAGGCGACCGCGGAAGGCGCGAAGCCGCTTCAGCAATTCCTCGCGCGCAGGTTTGCGCGCGACGCCGAGTCGTCGGGCTTCGGCGACATGGATTTCAATCTCATCGCCTTCTTTGAGTTCGAGGGCCTCGACCACGACGGCAGGAAGACGGACAGCGAGGCTGTTGCCCCATTTGGCGACCTGCATCACACTCTCCTATGGATATACGTTAAGCGATATGTATATCCATGGGAAGCTGGGATCAAGAGACCGCTCGATGCCGAAGCTGCTGGAGCAAAGACCGTTTCATTCCAACAGAGTTCATCGGGCTGAGAGTCCAGATCAGACGGCAATGCATCAGTCGGGGTTACGGCGTTTCACGCAAGTTTTGTGGCCATGGCGCCATCGTGTCATGGAACACCCAGTTCGGACGTTATTTGCCTGCCGGCCGCCAAACGCATAGCGGACTTTCTTCCATTTGCATCGAGATTGGATCGGGCGTTGCTTTGATCGCAACGACGTGCGTGTCACCGTAAAGGCCTGATCAAGCCTGAGGCAGGAGGAGGTTGACCATGGCCAGGATTGTACCCGTGCTCGATCTCAGCCGTCTCGAACAGGGCGCGTCGGAGCATCGGACTTTTCTGTTCGACCTGCGCACGGCGGCCCGCGATGTCGGCTTCTTCTATCTCAGCGGCCATGGAATTTCGGCTGTGGAAATTGACGAGGTGCTCGACGCCTCGCGCCGGTTCTTTGCCTTGCCGGAAGCCGAAAAGCTGGCCATCGAAATGGTCAAGTCCCCGCAATTCCGCGGCTACACGCGCACCGGTGGCGAACTGACCAAGGGCAAGGCCGATTGGCGCGAACAGCTCGACATCGGTGTCGAGCGTCGACCCATACCACAGGGGCCGGGCATTCCGGCCTGGACGCGGCTGCAAGGGCCGAACCAGTGGCCTTCGGCCCTGCCGCACCTCAAGTCCGCACTGCTGGCATGGCAGACCAAGGCGACGGCGGTGGCAGTCCGCCTGCTGAAGGCGTTCGCGCTGTCGCTCGACCAGGCCGAGGACGCTTTCGATCCGATCTATTGCGGTGAGCCCAACCTTCGCATGAAGATCGTGCGCTATCCCGGACGCGACGCAACCGGCGATGACCAGGGTGTCGGCGCACACAAGGACGGCGGCTTCCTGACGCTCCTGCTTCAGGACGAGAACAAGGGACTGCAGGTCGAATATGACGGAAGCTGGGTAAATGTGGATCCCAGCCCCGGAACGCTGGTGGTCAACATCGGCGAGCTCCTCGAACTGGCATCGAACGGTTATCTCAGGGCAACGGTGCACCGTGTCGTCACGCCGCCGGCTGGTATCGAGCGAATTTCCGTTCCATTCTTCTTCAGCGCCCGGCTCGATGCGACGATCCCGTTGCTCTCCCTGCCTGAAGAACTGGCTGCCGAGGCGCGCGGACCGGCGAGCGATCCGGACAACCCAATTTTTCGCGACGTCGGAACCAACGTGCTGAAAAGTCGCCTGCGCTCGCATCCTGACGTGGCGCGCCGGCACTATGCCGATCTACTTGAGACAAGGGCATCACTCGTCTGAAGAGGTCAGAGCAAATAGAACAGGAATTTTCGCTATCCCGCCGGCTTTTGGAATTTTGTTCGTCGCCAACCCGCTCAAACAAGCTCAAACAGGTAACACCGTTCGGCGGTTTCCTCCCATTCCGCTGAACGGCGTTCACCTCTGAAGGTTGTAACCTTCTTTTGGCCGGGCCGTATTCGAGCCCGGCCATTTTTTTCGCGCTCCGTTGGCGAAGGCGTCAGAGCCGATTCTTCACGCTGGTTTCCCGCCCAACGACAATTCACGGCGTTGTAATCCGAGTAGGCCCAGCCGAACACATGCATTGCCCGACCGCGTTCTGATCCTGGCAACCCTTCTCCAAGCTGCAAATGTCCTGCACGGAACTTGAGTGATGGCCGCCAGACCCACGATATCCCGATGTTCGCGAGACAGCGCAACACATCGTCTTCAGCGCGTGTACCGCACGAGATAGGGGTTGACCAGGGCACGTATTTCAGCAGCGGGCGCCGACCTTTGCGATAAAGCTGCGCCAACCGCCATAGGCCGAAATGTCGATAGCTCGTGACAACCCCGCGGTTTCGACCAGGAAGCCCTTGGCCGATGTCCCGTCATCGAGCTCGATCGTGCCTATGCCGAGCGGCGGCGGGATCGCGGCCACGAAGCGTCCGAACGCGTCTGCTGAAAGCCGCCAAACCTCGACATCGATCGACTTCCCGTTGCCATCGGCAACACGCACGAGCCCGGGCTTCGGCACGGATTGGCCGGCGAGTGCGTAGAGCTGATAGGAAGCAACCGTCCTGGCGGCTCTGCTCAATCGCGCGCCCAGCGCGCAGAGCTGGCCGTTGAGCGGCATTCCCGACAAATGCGCGCCGACGACCACGAGCTCGATCATGCCGTCATTGAAGTCAGGGGTCGTGGCTACGCAGGCAGGCATCGCCCAGCCAGTCGCGCCAAGGCCGAGGCTGCTGGCTGCATGCAGATCGCGGGCCAGCGACGCCGTCAGGGCGTCCTTGCCGGCGGCGGCAAGCAAGGTAACGCTCATCGGCAAGCCGTCGTCGCGCTTGGCCGTCGGCACGGCGATGCCGCACATGTCGAGCAGATTGACGAAGTTGGTGTAGGTGCCGAGCCGGCTGTTGGTGACGATCGGATCGGCCAAAACAGCCTCCAGCGAATAGTGCGTCGGCGCCGTCGGCACGCAGAAAAGGTCGACCGAGGCGATGACAGGCGCCAGCCTGGCCTTGTAGGCCTGCAGCGCATAGAGGCCGTTGAAAGCGTCTGCCGCGGAGAGCTTTCGCGCTCCACCGATGATTGTGCGCGTCACTGGATGCATGATCGCTTCGTTCGCTTCCATGAAATCCGCGATCGCCGCATAGCGCTCGGCCACCCAGGCGCCTTCGTAAAGCAGGTTGGCGGTGGCGTAGAAATCGCCGAAGGGGATTTCGACCAATCGGCAGCCGAGTTGTTCCAGCGTCCGCAGCGCCGTTTCGAATCCCGCCTGCATGGCCGCGTCGCCAAAAAATTCCCGGCCCATCTTTGCCGGAACGCCGACAGACAGCACGGGTGGGCGCGGACCGAGCGGCGGCGCCGCGATGGAGCGCGAATAAGGATCGGCGTCATCCTTTGCTGCCGCGGCTCTGAGGACGCTGTAGGCGTCATCAACGGTGAGCGCGAAGACGGAGACGCAGTCGAGCGTACGGCAGGCCGGCACGACGCCGGCGGCCGACAGCGCGCCGACCGTCGGCTTCAGCCCGACGATGTTGTTGAGGCCGGCGGGAATACGGCCGGATCCCGCGGTGTCCGTTCCGAGCGCAAACGAGACGATGCCGTGGGCCGTCGCCACGGCCGAGCCGCACGAGGAACCGCCCGGCACCAGTTTCGGATCGATCGCGTTTCTCGGTATCGGATAGGACGTGCGCACGCCGACGAGACCGGTGGCGAATTGGTCGAGATTGGTTTTTCCGACGACCAGCGCGCCGGCCGCCCTCAAACGTGCGACGACGGTGGCGTCTTTCGCCGGCAAGTAGGCATATTCGGCGCAGGCCGCCGTAGTCGGCATGCCGGCAACATCGATGTTGTCCTTGACCGCGAACGGCACGCCCCAGAGCGGCTTTGCCACGGGATCGAATCCGCCGAGTGCTTCGGCTTCGGCGAGCATCTCGGCCTTGCTCGCCAGATGGATGAAGATGCCGGGATCGTCCGCTTCCGCGATGCGCGCAAACACGGTTTCAATCACGGCTTTAACCGACATGCCGGAGGCATAGGCCGCGTGCAGGCTGCCGATATCGAAGCGGATGTCGCTCATTTCGTCTCGTCCAGAATGACCACCGGCAGATTCCACTGGATCAGCACGACGCAGCCGTCGTTCGTCCACACCGAATGCTCGGTCCCGACCAGGTTCAGGATCACGCTTCCGGCAGGATAGTCGCCGTTCTCGTCGCTCTGGATGCCTTCCAGCACGACGATGGTTTCCAGCCCGACATGACGATGGCGCGGCACGCCGGCGCCGGGCCGATAGTTCAGGATGGCGACGGACGGTTCGGCCGGTCCGCCCTTGAGCAGCCAATGCACCGTGATGCCGTCGCGAAAATGCTCGAATGCCAGATCACGCCAGCCCCCATGGATGAGAGCCGGGTATGCAATGTTAGGCATCGGCAATTCCCTTGAGCACCTGGTCCGTCGTTCCCGTCCAGCCGACGATCGCGCCCTGCGCCCTGATCATGGCCAGCGCGGCCGCCTTGAATTCCGGAAAGTAACTCTCCGTCGCATCCTCGGCCAGCAGGCATTCATAGCCGCGGTCGTTGGCCTCGCGCATCGTCGTCTGGACACAGACTTCCGTCGTAACCCCGGCGAAGACCAGTTGCTGCACGCCGAGCCGCTTCAGGTCCTCACCGAAGCTGGTGGCGTAGAACGCGCCCTTGCCAGGTTTCTCGATGACGATTTCGCCAGGCAGCGGAGCAAGCTCGTCGAGGATCGCCGTTCCCGGCTCGCCGACGATCAGCACACGGCCCATGGGGCCGACATCGCCGATCCTGACCGACGGATTGCCGCGATTGCGCTTGGCCGGCGGCAGATCCGAGAGATCAGGCCGATGGCACTCCATCGTGTGGATGACCGGCAGGCCGGCTGCGCGAAATCCCTGGATCAGCCTTTTCACCGTCGGCACGATCGCCACCACCCGGCTGACGTCGTTGCCGAGGCTGGCGCCGAAGCCGCCCGGCTCGGCAAAATCGCGCTGCATGTCGATGACCACCAGCGCCATCGCCTCGGGCTTGAAGGCAAACGGAAACGGCAGCGCGTCGATCTCCGCCATCAGTGATGTCCCGCCATATGCTCGCCGATCGTCTGGACGCTCGCCTGGGCGATCGGCGTCTCGTAGACCAGCGCGCCGTCGGACATGACGAAGATGCGGTCGGAGAGCTCCAGCAATTCGTCGAGGTCCTCCGACATCAACAGCACGGCGGCGCCGGCGTTGCGTGCCCGCATGATACGGGCGCGGATTTCGGCGACGGCAGAGAAGTCGAGGCCGAAGCAGGGGTTCGACACGATGAGAAGATCGACCTCGCCGGTCAGTTCGCGGGCGAGCACCGCGCGCTGCACATTGCCGCCGGAGAGCGACGAAATCGCCGAGGCGAGCGAGGCCGTCTTGACCTTGAACTGCTCGACCAGGCGCGTCGCATAGTCCCTGATGGCGCTCATCCGGATCCAGCTTATCGGCTTGCCGGCCTCGTTCAGGTCGAAGGTCCGGAAAGCCATGTTTTCCGCCACCGTCATCCTTGGCGCGCAGGCATTGCGCAACGGCTCCTCCGGGATGAAACGAACATTGAGCGTGCGGGCCTCGGCACGGCTGGCGCCATAGGGCGAGCCCTTCACCAGCACGTCGCCGGCATTACGCGTGCGCTGCCCGGCAAGGACCTCTAGAAACTCCTTCTGGCCGTTGCCGGAAATGCCGGCGACACCGACGATCTCGCCGGATTTCACATCGAGCTCGCCTATATTGATGGTCTTCAGGCCGGTTCGGTCGGGCGCCTTCAGTGCCTTCACCGTCAGGATTTGCCGGGCGCCGACAGGCACGGGAGAGCGGCTGTCGAGCACGGCAATCGGCTGGTCGCCGATCATCATCGCCGCCATCTGCTTGTGAGACAGCTCCGATACTTTCCCCGTTCCCGTCAGTCTGCCCTTGCGCAGCACCGTGATGTCGTCGGTGAACGCAGTCACCTCGTGGAATTTGTGCGAGATCATCAGCACGGTGAGGTCGCCCGCCTTGGTCATGCCGCGCACGAGGCCGAGCACTTCCTGCGCCTCGCCGGGGGTCAGCACCGACGTCGGCTCATCCAGCACCAGAAAACTGCGGCCGAGATAAAGCTGCTTGATGATTTCGAGCTTCTGTTTCTCGCCGGCGGCGAGTTCGGCCACCTTGATGTCGAGCGGCAGCTTGAACGGCATCCGCTCCATGAATTGGGCAAGTGCGGCGCGCTCCTTGCGCCAGTCGATGATATCAGGCACCTTCTCGCGCGAAATGACCAGGTTTTCCGCACCCGTCAGGGACGGGACAAGGGTAAAATGCTGGTAGACCATGCCGAGGCCGAGCGCCGAGGCGTCCTTTGGACTGGCGATCGTGACCTCGCGGCCGTCGACCAGAATGTCGCCGGCGGTCGGGTGATAAAAACCCATGATGCATTTGACCAGCGTCGACTTGCCCGCGCCGTTTTCGCCAAGCAGCGCATGGAACGATCCCGCCGGCACCTTGATCGACACGTCGTCCAGCGCGGTGAAGGCGCCGAAGCGCATTGTCATGCCGATGGTCTCGACGCCGACTGCTTTTTTGCGGTCACTCATGGTCGAACCTCATGGCAACTGGGCGACGAAGGACACCGAGTTCGACACAGCGCCGAACACGCCGCCTTGCATCTTGATCATCTTGATCGCGGCGAGATGGTTGCCGTAGTCGGTCGCCCCGCAGCAATCCTCCAGCATCACGCATTCGAAGCCGCGGTCGTTGGCCTCGCGCATCGTCGTGTGCACGCAGACATCGGTGGTGATGCCGGTGAGCACGATGTTTTCGATGCCGCGCTGGTTGAGGATCAATTCCAGGTCGGTGGCGCAGAACGAGCCCTTGCCCGGCTTGTCGATGATCGGCTCGCCTTCGGCCGGATAGAGATCGGGGATGATGTCCCAGCCCGGCTCGCCGCGCACCAGGATGCGCCCGCAAGGTCCGGGATCGCCGATGCCGGCATTGATGCGGCGCGAGCGCCAGCGCTTGTTGGCCGGCAGGTCGGCGAGATCGGGCCGGTGGCCCTCGCGCGTGTGGATGATGGTGTAGCTCTTCGCCCGCATGGCCGACAGAACCGACTTGATCGGTTCGATCGGCGCCCGCACCAGCGAGAGATCGTAGCCCATATGGTCGACATAGCCGCCCGGACCACAGAAATCGGTCTGCATGTCGATGATGATCAGCGCCGTGTTGTCGGGCCGAAGCTCGCCATTGTAGGGCCATGGATAGGGATCGGCGTCGATATAGCGCTGCGTGATCTCTGCTCTGGCGTTCATTCAGAAAAACTCCAGTCTGGAAACGTCATTTGGTGATCGACAGTTCGCCCGGCGCGCCGGCGAGCGAACGGCTCGGCGACGAGGTGGCGATCATGATGATGAGCGTGAGGATGTAAGGTGCGGCGTAGAACAGATAGTAGCCTTGCGTCACCCCGACCGATTGCAGCGCCGGGCCCAGCGCGCCGGCGCCGCCGAACAGCAGCGCGGCGGCAAAGCAGCCGAGCGGGTTCCAGTGCGCGAAGATGACCAGCGCCACCGCCATCAGCCCCTGTCCCGACGAAATGCCTTCGGTCCAACTGCCGGGATAGTAGAGCGACAGATAGGCGCCGCCGATACCGGCCAGCGCACCGCCGATACCGGTGGCGATGAGGCGCACCGTATTCGGGTTGAGGCCCATGGCGCGCGCGGCGTCGGAACTGTCGCCGACCACGCGCACGATCAGGCCGGCGCGGGTGTTGCGGAAAGCCCACCACAGGAACACGGCAAGTGCCGCGCCGATCAGGAACAGCACGTTGACATTGAGTGCCGCCTGCACCTGCGGAATATCGGACCAGCCGCCAAAGGGGATCGCCGGCAGGTCGGCCGCCGAAGGCTGGATGAACGGTTTGCCGAAGAAGAAGGCGAGACCCGAGCCGAACAGCATCAGCGCAATGCCGATGGCGATGTCGTTAACCCCACGGAATTTGCAGATCCAGCCATGGAACAGGCCGAAACAAAGACCGGCGGCGGCGGCAGCCAGCAGACCGAGCCATGGCGAGCCGGTCATAACCGCCACGGCATAAGCGGTCATCGCGCCGAACACCAGCGTGCCCTCGAGGCCGAGATTGATGCGCCCCGAACGCTCGGTGATGGCTTCGCCCAGCGACACGAAGATGAAGGGCGTCGAGACGCGGATGGCGCCGCCGAGCATGGCGAGCGGAACGCCCCAGAGGCCGATCTCGGTTGCGTCCATCAGGCAGTTCCCTTCAACAGATCGGGCCTCTGCCAGAGGTCGGGATTGAAGGCCTTGAAGCGGCCGTAGAAGGTTTCGCTGAACAGGATGACGACGAAGAGCATGCCCTGCAGCACCAGCACGGTGGCGTCGGGCAGGTCCATGCGGCGCTGGATCAGCCCGCCGGAGGCGTCGATGCCGCCAAGCAGGAAGGCGACCGGGATGATGGCGAGCGGATTGTGGCGGGCGAGGAAGGCGACCAGGATACCGGTATACCCATAGCCGGTGGCGAGCGAGGCGTTGGCGCTGCCTTGCACGGCGGCGACTTCCAGCATGCCGGCAAGGCCGGCGAAGCCGCCGGCCAGCGCGGTGAAACCGACGATCAGCGGTCCGACGGCAAGCCCCTGCACCTGTGCTGCCCTGACATTGCCGCCGGCGATGCGGGCGGCGAAGCCCCAGCGGGTCTTTTCGATCAGCAGCCAGGACAGAACGCAGGCGATGACGCCGACGACCAGGCCCCAATGCACGTCCATGCCCGGAATGTTGCCAATGCGGTAGGCCTCCGCCAGCGGCTCGGTCGAGGGTTTGTTGAGCGAGGCGGGATCGCGCAGCGGCCCTTCCACCAGATGGTTCATCAGGGCGATGGCGATATAGGCCATCAAAAGGCTCGATATGGTTTCGTTGACGGCACGGTAGTGGCGTAGCGCGCCGACGGCACCGATCCAGATGCCGCCGGCGGCCAGGCCCGCCACGCCCATGGCAAGAATAACGAAAAAGGCGGGGGCGCCGCTAGTGGCCACGCCCATCGCAGCGGCGGCAACACCGCCCAGCACGATCGCGCCTTCGCCGCCGATGACGACCAGGCCGAGCCGGGCCGGCAGTGCCACGCAGAGCGCCGCAAGCAGCAAGGGTGCGGCCCGCGACAGCGAGTTCTGGATCGAGAACCACGAGCCGAAGCCGCCGCGCCACATCGTTTCATAGAGCTGCACGGGCGACTTGCCGACCAGCGCGATGAACAGGCTGAACAGGATCATGCCGACGATCAGCGCCGCGAGCGGAATGACGAAGGCTTCCGCCCGCCGGGCGATCCATTCGAGCGCCGTCGGAAAGCCCTGGGCGCCGAGCATCGCCGGCATGCCCGCACTGGTCACCGTGTCTGCCATGGCCCCCGTCTCCGATCCCTGATCAAGCGGTCGAGCCGACGACACCCTCGACGAGATAGTCCATGCTTTCCAGCTCGATCGCGGCTTCGACGAAGGTCTGGCCCTCGGTTGCGACAACGTCGCCCTTGTTGTTCTTCAACGGCCCCTTGATCACGGAAAAGCCGCCCTTCATCATTTCGGCGAGCGTGCCGTCGAACTGTGCGCGCGCCGCCTCGCTGACGGCGGGGCCGAGCGGGCTCATCTTGACGAAGCCGTCGGCCAGTCCGCCGCGCGTGAAATTGGGCAGCGGCTTGCCGGCCATGAGGTCGTCGACGAACATCTTGTAGACCTTCGCCCAGTTCCATTCCGCGCCGGTCAGATATTTTTCGGGCGCCAGCGGGCTCTGATTGGCATGATAGCCGCAGATGAAGGCGCGGCGTCCCGCCGCCGTTTCGACCACCACTTTCGGGCTGTCGACATGGCAGGTGATGACGTCGGCACCCTGATCGACCAGTGCATTGGTGGCTTCCGCCTCCTTGACGGCCAGCGACCATTCGCCGGTGAAGATCACCTGGCAGGTGATTGCCGGGTCGACCGAGCGTGCGCCAAGCAGGAAGGAATTGATGTTGAGCAGGACCTGCGGAATCGGCTTTGCGGCGACGAAGCCGAGCTTCTTGGTCTTGGTGGCGTGGCCGGCGGCGACGCCGTTGAGATACTGGCCCATGCCGATATAGCCGAAATAGGAACCGGCATTCATCGAATGCTTGTCCTTGTTCCACATGCCGCCGCAATGGCGGAACTGCACGTCGGGGAATTTCGCGCACATGGCCAGCATGTGCGGATCGAAATAGCCGAAGGAGGTCGGGAAGATCAGCGAGGCGCCGTCGAGGTTGATCATCGATTCCATCGTCTTCTGGACATCGACCGTCTCGGGGACATTCTCCTCCTCGACCACGGAGATGCCCTCGATGGCCTTCAATGTGGCGGCACCCTCGGCATGCGCCTGGTTATAGCCGTAGTCGTCCTTGGGTCCGACATAGATAAAGCCGACAGTGACGGCAGCGGCGAACGCCCTGCTGATCGGGAATGACGCCGAGGCCAGACCGAGCGCCGCTCCGGCAGCGGAGGTCTTGAGCAGTTCGCGGCGGCTAAGCGTGAATCTCTCGGTCATGTGGATGCTCCCTGTTGGACCCTTTTCCGGGTCGATTAATTCCCTTCTCGTAAAAGTGCATGCAATCACCGTGCCAGTTCGAAAGATAAAATTTATCAAATGAAATCAGTCGATACACAGACCAGTCCTGCTTAAGCGAAAGGCAATTGCATACACTTTTTGCCTTTCTAATAGTCAGTTTGACAGGTAGATTAAAATAGAGGCATAGAGGACACGTCCGAGTCGAAACTTCCGGCGAGCCACTCGACTCTGCAAAGCCTGGACGGAGGAAAATTGTCGGGGAAGCGCAGCTTGATCAGGTCGGGCACGACCGTCGATCAGATGGTGAGGGCGATCGGCGACCGGATCGTCACCGGCTTTCTGCGCCCCGGCGAAAAGCTCGACGAGGCCTCGCTCGCTGCCCGTTTCGACGTGTCGCGCACCCCTGTCAGGGAGGCGCTTGGTCGGCTGAGCGCCATGGGGCTGGTCGAAAGGCGGCCCAACCGCGGCGCCACCGTCGCCGTGGTGACGCAGGAGCATCTTGCCTCGATGTTCGAGAGTATGGCCGAGCTTGAAGCGATCTGCGCACGCTTCTCAGCCGAGCGCATGACCACCGCCGAGCGCCGCGCGCTGGAGCTCGAGCATCAGGCATCGGCGCGCCTCGTGCAGTTGGGTGCGGAGGAGGACTACGAGTATTTCAACACCGAGTTCCACACCCGGCTCTATCGCGGCGCGCACAGCAAACACATCTACGAACTGACCGTCATGACCCGCAGCCGGCTGGCGCCGTTCCGGCGCGCGCAATTCATGCTGCCGGGCCGCCTGGCCAAATCCTGGCAGGAGCATGACGTCATCGTTACCGCGATCATGCGCGGCGACGGCGCTGCCGCAGGACATGCAGCCAAGGATCACGTTTCCATCGTCAGCGAGGCGAGCGCCGTTTTTGCCGCGGTTGACCCGGTGAAACCGGCGGCGGATTCGATCGAAGTGTCTTCCTAGTGGTCAAAACCTGACGCTTGGTACCCGAAACGGAATACCGTTTTGACCCCGAGGCGACCTATGTCTTGCGTGTAGCGAATGGCAGCTCTGCGCCTCATGTCGGTCGTAGAACTCCGCTGGTTACTTCCCGTAAGCAGACATTGCCCGCGACGTAGCCGGAGGTCTCGGTTGCGCCAGAAGCGGACAGTGGCGGGTCGTTCGACCTGCGCGGGGCCGCCAATCGGCGAGCCCCGCAGGCTTCTGCCTCAGTGGCCGTTGGCCGCGATCGAAACCGCCTCCCGATCCTTCCAGGTCTGGAGGCGCTTGGGGTAGATATCGACGATGTTTCTGGTTGGGGTGAGGCCGAAAAATATCCGGGTCGGAGGCTCGGCGGCATCGACGACCTGAAGGATCGCCGGACCCGTCGCAGTCGGTTTGCCAATGAACTCCGCAGGCAGGTTGGCCCAGATGTCTGCCTGGCCACGGCGCAGGGGTTCATACTGTGGCGCCGGGTTGGCGTGGACGGCCGAGCCCCTGCCCCAGTCGGTGGCATAGCCGCCCGGTTCCATCAACGTCACTTTGATGCCGAACGGGGCAACCTCCTGCGCGAGCGATTCGGTGAGGCCTTCGACCGCCCATTTGGAGGCGTGATAGGCCCCCAGATTGGGGTAGGACATCAGGCCACCGATGCTGGATACTTGGATGATGTGGCCATGCCCCTGCTTGCGCAGGATGGGCAAGACAGCCTGGGTTACGTTCAGCACACCGAAGAAATTCACTTCAAGCTGATCCCGCACCTGCTGCTCCGTGACTTCTTCGACCGCGCCGAAGAGGCCGTAGCCGGCATTGTTGACGACAACGTCGAGACCACCAAATGTTTTGGCAGCCTGTTCGACAGAGGAAAATGCGGCGGCGCGATCGGTCACATCCAGCCGCAGGGGCAGGACCGCATCGCCGAATTGAGTAACGAGATCCTGCAAGGCCTGAGGCTGGCGGCTCGTCGCGGCAACCCTGTCGCCACGCCTGAGTGCGGCCTCCGCCCAAACTCGGCCAAAGCCGCGATTAGCACCTGTGATGAACCAGATTTTCGACATCGAAATACCTCTTGATTTTTGTGTGCATTGTGCACCTGTCCGGAGGTAGGCGGGCCCCCTGTCGCATTCATTTGCAGGTTGCGACAGAAAACTGGCGATGGCTGCCAATCTCTAATTTGGGCGAGGGGCCTCAATGTTCTGCTCGCGCCACCGTGCGGGGGTGACGCCTTCCCATTCGCGAAAAGCACGATAGAACGAGCTGGTATCCTGATACCCTAACAGATAGGCAATCTCGTCGGCCGCGTTCACGCCACTGGCGAGCATTTCGCGACCAACCTCTTGGCGCGACGTTTCCAGAAGCTGCCGGAAGCTCGTCCCGGATTCCGAAATACGGCGCTGCAACGTGCGTTCGCTCATTCCCAGGGCGTTGGCCACGTCCGCAAGTTCGGGCTTGCCACTGGCCAGCCGCCGCTTCAGGACAATCTTCACCTGTTCCGGCAACGAGTTTTGCGCATCGATTTCGTCAAGCGAGGCCGACAGTGCCGGGGTAAGGATGGCGAGTAGCTCGGGATTGTGCCCGGCGAACGGTCGATCCAGGTCATCGGCGTGAAGCACCAGCTGGTTCCTGGTCGCCCCGAAGGTTATTGGTGCGCCGAAGTACTCCCTGTGCGCTCGGGTTGTTGGGCCTTGTCGGGTCATTTCCACTCGCACCGGGACGATGTGACGACCTGTGCCGCGTCGTCCCAGTTCAAGGATTGCTGCAAACGTCACATCGGCCGCCACGTCAGGCTCCGGGCCAACGGCGTGGATCCAGTGGAAGCTGACAAGAGCCTCACCATCACGCTCTACTATGTGCAGCTCTTCCGGGGTGCAAAGCCGCTTGAACCTGGCAAGACGGTTGAGGCCATCGCGGAAGTCCTTCGCAAAAAAGGCGGACATGGTCGCAGGGGGATGGACCGTTGTATCGGCCGCCACGGTCATATGCAGCCCGATCGCAGGGTCACCCGACAGCTCTTCCAGTGCCTGCCAGAGTTGGAAGTGTTGTGCGGTGGTGACCCAGGCGTCTTCAGAAATGTGGAGGGTCGCAGGCAACCGCGCTTGCCTCAGCAGTGCCGCCGGCGAGATGCCAGCCCGCTCTACCGCGCGCCAAAAGGCCTGCGGGATTTTGCATCTGTCGATTGGTAGCCGTGTCATGGCAGGCCTTTCAGTCGCCCGTAGTGGGGGCATATGGGCGCCGCTGTCGGATCCATCTTCTCGACCGGGTCGTACAGTGTGTGGTTGGCAAGGTGGACGGTCAAGCTTGCTCGCTCAGCTGCTTGCCGCTGGCGCGCCGGGCGGCCCGGGTGCCGATGAGGACGCTGCGCAGCTTGGCGGCCTGCTGGTCGATGGCCTGCGGGCCGTTGCCGGTGAGCAGCCGCACGGACGGCTCGTAGGCCAGTAGCGGGGCGGCGATGTTGAGAGAGGTCGCGAGCGTGAAGCCAGCTTCCTTGATGGCCTTGTCGACGAAGTAGGAGGTTCGGGTCTTCTTGCCGGGGACGCGTGGGTAGAGGAACCGCAGCGCGAACAGCTCGCCAATCGTGGGGACGGTCGAGATGGTGGCGGCGAGGAACGGGTTCTCGCTGACGAGGTAGGGGGTGCCCTGCGCGTCGACACGCTGCCGGGTGGAGGTCACTGCCACAGGCGCGGGGCAGATCAGCGAGATGACGACGCCGTTCTCCCTGGCTACGTGAAGGGTTTCGCCGAGCCACGGGTTGTCACGGAAGTCGACCATGGGGGCGTGACCGCCGGGGGTGTGGATGAAGTCAAAGTCGGCGAAAGTGAACGGGTCGGCCGGGTCGCGGTGACGCTGGACGAGTTCCTGCAGCGAGTGGAAGGTGCGCTCGGGAATCTTGTCGAGGCGGCGGATCAGCTCGGGGCGATATGCGGCGAGTTCCGGCTCGCTGTTCGGCAATAGTTCGGAGACCGGGACTCGGCCGATGTGCCGCTCCAGCAGTTGGACTTCCTGCTCGCGGCGGGCGACCAACTCGGGGTGGCGCTGCCGGAAGTTGTTGACGTCGAACGAGCTGCGGCGCTGCTGCATACGAAGGGGGATGGTCTTGGCGCCGGTCTGCTCGATGGATTGCACGGACAGGGCCATGCCGTTGATGTCGAGTTGCGGGGCTTTGCCGTCGGGGGTGGCGAAGGTGAACTCGTAGTCGTTCTCGAACTCCTTGAGTATTTGAGCCATCTCGACCAGGAAGAACCCTGTCGAGATCGACTTGACGTCGGCCGGTTCGGCCAGCGGCAGCTGTCGGGCCGAAGAGATGAGGATCAGCGCGCGGCGCTTGGTGGTGGGCATGACTTGCTCCTTCTCGATGCTTGCGGCCGGGGTGAGGGTCAGGCCCTCCCTGCCGTTCATCAGCGGATATGGGCACGCCCGCTGTCTTATTCATTTGCAGGTTGCGACAGAAGACTGGCGATTGCCGCCAATCTAGTGTCCGCTGTGAGTCAGTCAGGGACCTCGGACCGAACGGTGGAATGTCCGCTATCGCTTTTTGGATGCCAGAAACGGCCGGTCGGCAAACGGCCCAACACAGGTCGTTCCATAACAGCGGCTTGAAGGACCGCCCCTGGCGCACACGCGCCGTCGGAGAGCTGGTGAGTTAGGTCTCCTTCCCACCCTGAGCGGGCTAACGGCCCCGGAACCAAGCGTCAGATTTTGACCACTAGCAATCAGGCAAACTGCCCAATCCGTCGGCGAAGCGATGATTTTCGCGTCACTCAAGCGAACGCTCGAAGCCGCACAGCTCCACAAATGCCGGCCTTTCGGCATAATTGGGCTTTGGCATGCTCCTTGCTTCGTTGATGGTGTGCAGAGCGTCTAGGGTTCCGGCCGCGACAAAGCGGTGCTGGTCCAAGAGATGCGACCGCCAGGGATGCACTGAGGCATCCGGCGGAACACGGCGGGCCAAAATCCCGGGAGAACCCTGCACGGGTTTGCTGGCGCGAACCTCTCCCGGATGCGCGCTCGCAAACCCCAACATTAAGTCCGGTCGCAATCCGGATCGCGAACAGGGGTACGCAATGCTTTGCAAGCTGGCCGCAATCATCCTAGCCGCATCACTCAGCCTTCCCATCGTTTCCGCCGCCGACGCGGCGCCCAAGAAAGACTTCAAGATATGCTGGTCGATCTATGTCGGCTGGATGCCGTGGGGCTATCTCTCCGACAGCGGCATCATGAAGAAATGGGCCGACAAGAACGGCATCAATGTCGAGATCACCCGCATCAACGACTATGTCGAAAGCATCAACCAGTACACCGCCGGCGGTTTCGACGGCTGTTCGATGACCAACATGGACGCGCTGTCGATCCCCGCTGGCGGCGGCGTCGACACCACCGCCTTGATCATCGGCGACTTCTCCAACGGCAATGATGCGGTGATCCTCAAGGACAAGGCAGCGCTCGCCGACATTGCCGGCCAGAAGGTCAATCTCGTCGAGCTCTCCGTCTCGCATTACCTGCTGGCGCGGGCGCTGGACACGGTCAAGCTCGCCGAGAAGGACATCACCGTCGTCAACACATCCGACGCCGACATGGTCGCCGCTTATGGCACCAGCGACGTCACCTCGGTCGTTACCTGGAACCCGCTGGTTTCCGAGATCGTCGCCATGCCGGGTGCGCACAAGGTTTTCGATTCCGCGCAGATTCCCGGTGAGATCATCGACATGATGGTCGTCAACACCGAGACGCTGAAGGACAATCCGGCATTGGGCAAGGCGCTTGTCGGCGCGTGGTACGAAGTGATGGACCTGATGACCTCCGACACGCCGGAAGGCAAGGCAGCCAAGGAGGAGATGGCCAAGGCGTCCGGCACCGACCTCGCCGGCTTCGACGCGCAGCTCGCCTCGACGGCAATGTTTTTCGACCCGGCCAAGGCGGTCGAGTTCACCAACGGCACCGAATTGCCGAAGACGATGGATCTTGTCCGCAACTTCCTGTTCAGCCACGGCATCCTCGGTACCAACGCGACGAGTGTCGACGTGGTCGGCATGAGCTTTCCCGACGGATCCACGCTCGGCGACGCCAACAACGTCAAGCTGCGTTTCGATCCAGCCTTCATGGCCGAGGCCCCAACCGCAACGCCCTGACGCGACATGCTGGCCAAGAAAATGAGTGCCAGGGATGAAGTCTCCGAGACGAACGGGGAGGGCACCATGCGCCCTTCCCGGCCAAGGCCGAGAGTGCGTCTTCGCATGATCAATGCGAAGGTCTCGCGCGGCAGCGCCTTGTTCCTTGGCGGCTTGCCGTTCTTGTTCGTGGCGATTACCTATCTGATCGCTTCGGGGCAACGACTGGCCGTCAATCCCAGCGACAAGCTGCTGCCTTCACCGGCACAGATGTGGTCGGCCTTTCTTGACCTTGCCACGGTTCCGGACAAACGCTCCGGCGACCTTATCCTGTGGGTCGACACCTATGCCAGTCTCCTCAGGCTGTTCGCGGGCGTGGGCGTGGCCACGTTCGCGGCGCTTTCGCTTGGCATCGCCATCGGCTTCATTCCACGGGTGCGAGCCTTCCTGCTGCCGTTCGTCACCGTCGTCTGCGTCATCCCTCCGCTGGCGCTGCTGCCGATCCTGTTCATCGCGCTCGGCCTCGGTGAAACGGCCAAGATCACGCTGATCGCCCTTGGCGTCGCGCCCGTGATGGTGCGCGACATCGCCAACCGGGTGATGGAGTTACCGTCTGAACTGGTGGCCAAGGCGCAGACGCTTGGCGGCAACAGCTGGACCATGGTCTTGCGGCTGGTGCTGCCGCAAGTCATGCCACGCCTCATCACCTGCGTGCGGCTGGCGCTCGGGCCGGCCTGGCTGTTCCTGATCGCCGCCGAAGCCATCGCCTCGACCGAGGGGCTGGGTTACCGCATCTTCCTCGTCCGCCGCTATCTCTCGATGGACGTCATCCTGCCCTATGTCGCCTGGATCACGCTGCTTGCCGTCATCACCGATTGGCTGCTGGTGCGGCTGTCGCGGGCGGTCTCCCCTTGGGCGCATCCGGTGGAGGCCAGATGAGCCGCATCGTCGTCCGTGGGCTGGAAAAGAGCTACGGCGATGCCCGCGTGCTCGAGCGGGTCAATGTCACCGCCGAAGCCGGCGAATTCCTGTCGCTGGTCGGCGCCAGCGGCTGCGGAAAATCGACGTTCCTGCGCATCCTGCTCGGCCAGGAGCAGCAGAGCAGTGGCGTTGTCATCGTCGGCGATGGCCCAATCGTTCCAGAGCCGACGCCGCAGCGTGGCATCGTCTTTCAGCGCTATTCGGTGTTTCCGCATCTGACCGCCCTCCAGAACCTGCTGCTGGTCGAAGACTTTCGCTCGGGGGGGCCGTTTGGCCGCGTCTTCGGCGCCAGGCGCGCAAACGCCAGGCAAGAGGCCGAAACCATGCTGGAACGGGTCGGGCTTGCTCATGCGCGCGACCTTTATCCGGCATCGCTTTCCGGCGGCATGCAGCAGCGGCTGGCGATTGCGCAGACCTTACTCGGCCGTCCGCAGATCCTGCTTCTCGACGAACCGTTCGGTGCGCTCGATCCGGGCATCCGCGTCGAGATGCACGAGCTGCTCACCGAGCTCTGGACCGAGCATGGCATGACGGTGGTGATGGTCACCCACGATATCGGCGAGGCCTTCAAGCTCGGCACCCGCGTGCTGGTCTTCGACAAGGTGCGCCACGATCCGCAGTTTCCGTCCGCTTATGGCGCGACGATCACCTACGACTTGAAGCTCGATCGCAAGACCCGGGCTTCCTCTCATCACTTGGCCAAGGTGGCCGCGATGGTCGGGACGACCCGGCCGGATGAAGCAATGGCGACGACGGCGTCGTAACGGAGACCGTGAATGTCCAGAAATATCCCCGAACGCAGCCACCGCCGGGCAGGGCTCGTCGCCCGGGAGGCCATGGAACGCTTCCACCATCCGGATTTCGATGCCCGCGGAACGCAGGGCTGGAAGTCGATCGAGGCCGAGGGCAAGCTGTCGGAAAGCGGCTGGCGCAAGGAGCAGCAATGGGCGCTCGACATGGGTCTGCCGGGATCTGAGTCGATCGTCGACAAATCGATCCCGACATTCGCGCGCGGCGAGCTGCCGCATTTCGCCGGCATCAACACCTTTCTCAAGGCGCCCTATGTCGAGAACGTTCGCGATGTCGGCAAATATGATGCAGCCGTCATCGGCATTCCTTTCGACAGCGGCACCACCTACCGGCCGGGAACCCGCTTCGGCCCGCAAGGCATTCGTCGCATCTCGGCGCTTTACACGCCGTACAACTACGAGCTTGGCGTTGACCTGCGCGAGCAGATGACGCTGTGCGACGCCGGCGACGTCTTCACCATTCCCGCCAACCTCGAAAAGAGCTTCGACCAGATCACAAAGGGCGTCAGCCATGTCGCCTCGTCCGGCGCGCTGCCGATCATGCTGGGCGGCGACCATTCGATCGGTTTCCCTTGCGTGCGCGGCATCGCCGACGTGACCTCGAAGCGCATCGGCATCATCCATTTCGACCGCCATATCGACATCCAGGAAAAGGATCTCGACGAGCGCATGCACACCACGCCCTGGTACTGGGCCACCAACCTGCCGAACGTCTCGGCGACCAATCTCGTCCAGCTCGGCATCGGCGGCTGGCAGGTTCCCCGCTACGGCGTCGCCGAGGCGAGGAAGCGCGGCACCAACGTGCTGACCATTGCCGACATCGAACAGATGGGCCTCGAGAAGGCGGCGGAAATCGCGCTCGAACTCGCATGGAAAGACACCGACGCCGTCTACATCTCCTTCGACGTCGACAGCCTCGATTGCGGTTTCGTGCCCGGCACGGGCTGGCCGGAGCCGGGCGGCTTCCTGCCGCGCGAGGCGCTCAAGTTGCTTGGGCTGGTGACGGCGCCCGGCATTTGCGGACTGGAAGTGGTCGAGGTTTCGCCGCCCTACGACACGTCGGACATCACGGCGCTGTTCGGCGTGCGCGTCGTCGTCGAGGCGCTCGGCTCGATGGTCGCCCACGGCAATCTTGGCAAGCATAAATCCATCATCGACAAACCGGTGAGTTTTTAACCATGCACGACGATCACCACCATAGTCACGATCATGGCGACGGCCACCATCACCATGACCATTCGCACGTCCTCGGCCACAACGGGCCCGCGGGCAAGCCGCTGCAATGGCAGACGCCGCACCTGCCGGACCAGGCTCACGAGCCGCCCGCCGATCCCGCGTCGGTCGACCTCGATCTTGTCGAAACGGCTTTCCTCGAAGGCTTTGCGCGGGCGCCGGACCCATCCAGCTTTCTGCGTCTGGCCGGCATACCGTTTGTCGGTGAGAGGGCGGACGGCGTCCGGCTTCATCTGCTGCGCGTCGAGACCGAGGATCTGGTCGATGTCGGCGCGGTCATGCCGCTCGTCGGCGGCACTGGCGTCGCCTATCATCCGTTGCCGGCGCGTCTGACATCGCACCGCCGCCGCCTCGCTTTCATCTATCACGATGGCAGTGAGCAAAAGCCGCTCGGCTTCGCCGCGGCGCGCTCTCTCGCGGACCGTTCCGCCGCATCGCAATTCGCCGTTCCCGGGCACTGAAACCAGATCCCGTCACTCTCATCGAACAGGTACAACCATGAAAATGCTCGCAAGACTTGGCACCCTTTTAGCTCTCGCCGTCCTCACACCATCACTGGCGTTTGCCCATAGCGGCGGCCCTCACGTCCACGGCTTTTTCGCCGGCCTCGGACATCCGCTCTTCGGCATGGACCATCTGCTGGCGATGATCGCGGTCGGCATCATTGGCGCTCGCACCGGCGGGCGCAGTATTGTCCTTGTGCCGCTGTTCTTCGTCTCGGCCATGGTCGCCGGAGCCTTGCTCGGCATGGCCGGCATCCGCCTGCCTTCGCTTGAAACCGGCATCGCGCTGTCGCTTGTCGTCTTCGGCGCCATGGTCGGCCTTGCCAGGCCTTGGCCGCTGACCTCCGCCGCGGCACTGACGGCCTTGTTCGGCCTCTTCCACGGCAACGCCCACGGCCTCGAGATTCCCGAGAGCGCCGGCGGCATCGCCTACGCCGCTGGTTTCATGCTCGGCACCTCGATGCTGCATGCGATCGGGGTGTTGTTCGCTGTCAAGCTGACTCGTTGGCCGACGACGGTCCGCACCGCTGGGCTCGCCACCTCGCTGGTTGGAATGGCCTTGGCGGCCCAAAGTTTCTGAGTGAGGCGATCAAACGTAGGCAGTCGGCAAACAGAACTGGAAAGCAGATGAGCCAGAAGTGGTTGATGAGGCTGCGGCGCATTCGCGACATGCTGCACCAGATCCTGAAAACCCGTGCCGAACGGCTTTGAGGGGCGCGCCTTTCGCGTCCCTCCGGTCGGAATGAGCGTCAGAATTCGAGCGCTTGCCTGAGCGCCGGACCGCTCCTGACGCGGAGATCGAGGTCGGCCTCGATATGGTCGATGTGATGCAGCATCAGCGCGCTGGCGCGTTCGGAATTGCCATTTTCCAGCGCCTCCAGGATATTCATGTGCTCGCTATGACCGCAGCTCGAGACGCCCGAGCGGCCATAGAGCGCGATCACCAGCGATGACCGCGCCACCAGTTCTTCCATGAAGCGCTGGAGGATGGTGTTTCCGGCAACCGAAGCCAGCAGCAGGTGAAAATCGCCCGAAGCTTTGATTTCCGACCGTCTTGCATTTGGTCCGCGTTCGGCAATGAAGCGGCCCTCTTCATCGAGCTGAGCCTTGAAGGCAGCGACATGGTCTGGCGTCATCCGCCCGGCCGCGGCAATCGCGATGCCGGGCTCGATCAGCCGGCGCGAAGCGAAGACCTGACGCGCTTCCTCCGGCGACGGGTTGGCTACGAAGGCGCCGCGATTGCGCTCGGTCCGAACCAAGCCTTCGAAGGAGAGCATCTGCAGCGCCGCGCGCGCCACGGTGCGGCTGACATCGAATAAAGTGCCGACCTCGCCTTCCGACAGCTTGGTTCCGGGCGCCAGCCGGCGATCGACGATCGCATCGCGCAACTGGTCGCGGATCGCCTGGGCGCGATCCTCGTTGGCACTGTCGACTGCAGGGAAAGTCTGGTCGGCTATGTTCATGATGGTGGTCCCGGCACCCTTCTACCCTGAATCGGGTCGGTTGCAGAGGGCCAAAGTGAATACGATGCCAGAAAAGATTGCATACGATTTTTGCGAGGATCGCCTTCTATCGCCTATAATTTGTGCATAGTACAAGCGTGCGGTTTCGGCGGGCGGCCGGATGCAGTCCCGATTTACTCAAAAAATCAGGCGTTTGAGGCCGATGCAGGGCAATTGGCATGCATGATGCTTTGCTTAAGTTGAGTTAGAGAGGAAGCTGGATGTCCAAAGCCGCCGAAATCGACATCGTGTCCGTTTCGAAGATCTATGGCGCTACGACTGCCGTCGAAGACATCAGCCTGAAAATTCCCGCGGGAACCTATTGCTGCCTGCTCGGGCCGTCCGGCTGCGGCAAGACGTCGACGCTGCGCATGATTGCCGGGCACGAGCGCATATCGAGCGGCGACGTGCGTCTCGGCAACACAGTGGTCACCGACCTGCCGCCGGCCAGGCGCGGCACCGCCATGATGTTCCAGTCCTATGCACTGTTTCCGCATCTCGACCTGATCGACAATGTTGCGTTCAGCCTCAAGACGAAGGGTGTCGGCAAGGAGGAGCGCCGCGCCAAGGCGCTCGTCATGCTGAAGCTGATGCAGATGGAAGCCTATGCCAGCCGTCGCCCGGCGCAGCTTTCGGGCGGACAGCAGCAGCGTGTCGCTCTGGCCCGCGCGCTGATCACCGACCCCGAGGCGCTACTGCTCGACGAACCGCTATCGGCACTCGATCCGTTCCTGAAGATCCGGATGCGGGCGGAACTGAAGAAGCTGCAAACGTCGCTCGGCATCACCTTCGTCCACGTTACCCATAGCCAGGAGGAGGCCATGGCGCTTGCCGACCTGATCGTGGTGATGAATGACGGCCGCATCGAGCAGGCCGCGCATCCGCGCACCGTCTTCGAGCGGCCGGCCACCGCCTTCGTCGCCCGTTTCATGGGCGATCACAACGTCGTCTCCGGCCGGGTGAGCGGCAGCCGCGACGGCATGGTTGTTTTCGATGTGCCCGGCGGCGCCTCGCTTGCCGCCAGCGGGCAGGGCAGGGCGATCGGCGAGCCGATCGATATCGCCATTCGCACCGACCATGTGCGGATCGGCGACCCGCCGGCCACCGGGCTGGCTTCACCGGCATCGTCTCCAACATCGAGTACCGCGGCTCGACCGTGAAGCTCTCGGTCAATGGCGCCGGCATCGAGGATTTTACGGTGATCGTCGACGACACCAGCTTCTTCGCCAAGCCGGTGGCCGTCGGCGACGCCGCGCCGATCGCCTGGGATGCCGAGGACGCGATCGTCCTTGGCCGCCTCGATTCCTGAACCAGAATAACCAATCAAAACAGGGGAACTGACATGACCAATACCACCGACAAGAAGACAGGAATTTCCCGCCGCTCGCTGCTCAAAACAGGTGCCGCCGCCGTCGGCTTTGCCGCCGGCTCCGGCGTCATATCAGGCTTCCCGACCATCTGGGCGCAGAACCCGATCACGCTGCGCCAGTTCGGCACCGGCGTGTCCAACCTCAACGCCATCGCCGACAAGTGCAAGGCCGACCTCGGCATCACGCTGGAGATGACGGCGACCGATTCCGACGCCGCCGCCCAGCGCGCTGTGACCCAGCCGGACAGCTACGACATCGCCGACATCGAATACTGGATCGCCAAGAAGGTGTATCCGTCCGGGGTGATGCAGCCGATGGATGTCAAGAAGCTGAAATATTATGACAAGATCGTGCCGCTGTTTATCACCGGCAAGCTGACGCCCGACAGCGTCATTGCCCAGGGCACCGCACCGCACACCGTCGGTTTCGTCGAGACGCAGGACGCCAAGACCTTTGCCAAGGAGCCGACCCAGTGGATGACGATGGTTCCGACCATCTACAATGCCGATACGCTCGGCATCCGCCCCGACCTTGTCGGCCGCGACATCACCACCTGGGCCGACATCATGGATCCTGCGTTCAAGGGCAAGGCCACCATCCTCAACATCCCGTCGATCGGCATCATGGATGCGGCGATGATCATGGAAGCCATGGGCAACATCAAATATGCCGACAAGGGCAACATGACCAAGGAGGAGATCGATAAGACGATCGACTTCCTGATCAAGGCCAAGCAGGACGGCCAGTTCCGGGCGTTCTGGAAATCGTTCGACGAGAGCGTCAATTTGATGGCTTCGGGCGAAGTGGTCATCCAGTCGATGTGGTCGCCGGCCGTCGCGGCGGTGCGCTCCAAGGGCATCGCCTGCAAGTACCAGCCGCTTAAGGAAGGCTATCGCTCATGGGGCGGCGGCCTTGGCCTGGCGGCGCATCTCAAGGGCGCCGAGCTCGACGCCGCCTACGAATACATCAACTGGTACCTGTCCGGCTGGGTCGGCGCCTACCTCAATCGCCAGGGCTATTACTCGGCCGCTATGGATACGGCCAAGCAGTTCATGTCCGAGGGCGAATGGGGCTACTGGGTCGACGGCAAGCCGGCCAAGGGCGATATCATGGCGCCGGACGGCAAGGTCATGGAGAAGGCGGGCGCCGTGCGCGACGGCGGCTCCTTCGTCGAGCGCATGGGCAAGGTCGCCTGCTGGAACTCGGTCATGGACGAGGACCGTTCCATGGTGAGGCGCTGGAACGAATTCATCGCTGCGTAGTGCAGCCATTCTGAGATGCCTCACTCTTTCCCACCCCCCTCTGTCCTGCCGGACATCTCTCCCGCAAGGGGGGAGATTGGCAGTTGCGTTGTCGGCGCCATTCTTGCAGTGCCGGCGGTTGGCGAAAGCGGTACTGAGGGCGCAATCTCCCCCCTTGCGGGGGAGATGTCCGGCAGGACAGAGGGGGGTGGGAAGGATCACAACCTGGCAAATCGCTTCTCATCGCACCAAGGCTGTTCAGGATGATTGTGGCTCTCGATCAGCCTGCGACCACTGCCATAAAACCGGCCAGGCGCCGCCTGTCTCTTGCCCGCTTCGTCCCCTACCTCCAGGCGACGCCGCTGGCGCTGATCCTCGGCGCGTTTCTTTTGCTGCCGATCCTGATGATCGCCGTGGTCTCCTTCTGGGACTACGATTTCGCGGCGATGTACCCGGATTTCCTGACCACCAACTACGCCGACGTGCTCGGCTCCTGGGTCACCTGGAAAACCTATCTGAACACGCTGAAATACGCCGCCATCGTCTGGGCGCTGACGCTGTTCATCGGCTTCTGGGTCGCCTATTTCCTCGCCTTCCACATCAGGACCACGGCCATGCAGATGGTGCTGTTCCTGGTCTGCACGGTGCCGTTCCTAACCTCCAACATCATCCGCATGATCTCGTGGATTCCGGTGCTTGGCCGCAACGGGCTGGTCAACTCGACGCTGGTTGAGATCGGGCTGATCCCGAAGCCGATCGAATGGCTGCTGTATTCCGAATTCGCCGTGGTGCTCGCGATGGTGCATCTCTACACGCTGTTCATGGTGACGCCGATCTTCAACACGCTGATGCGCATCGACAAGTCGCTGATCGAGGCCGCGCGCGATGCCGGCGCCTCAGGCTGGCAGGTGCTGTGGAACGTCGTCATCCCGCTTGCCAAGCCGGGCATGGCGATCGGCACCATCTTCGTCGTCACGCTGGTGATGGCCGACTTTTCGACGGTGCAGGTGATGTCCGGCGGGCAGAGCGCCTCCGTCGCGCTGATGATGAAGAACCAGATGTCGCTGCTGCAATATCCGGCGGCCGCCGCCAATGCGGTCGTGCTGCTGGTGCTGGTGCTGCTGATGGTCGCCGGCATCCTGCGCATCGTCGATATTCGCAAGGATCTGTGAGGCGATGAGCCACGACAAGCGCCCCCTCGAATTCTACGTGCTGGCGGCCTTCTTCGCCCTTTTCGTGCTGTTTCTCTACGGCCCGCTCTCGGCGATCCTGATCCTCTCTTTCCAGGGCGAGAATGGCGGGCTGACCTTTCCGCTGAACGGCGTTTCGCTGCACTGGTTCGCCAATCTGTTCGAGCGCCAGGCGGTCGGCGATTTCGGCGGCAGTTTCAAACGCTCCTTCATCCTCGGCCTGATGGTGATGATCGTGACCGTCGGCGTGTCACTGCTTGCCGGTCTTGCCTTCCGGCAAAAATTTCGCGGCGCCACCGCATTGTTCTACCTGGCCGTCGCCAGCCTGGTTGTGCCGTCGATCATCATTAGCCTCGGCATCGGCGTCGTCTTCCAGCAGATCGGCTTCCGTCCCGCCTGGTACACGTCTGCCTTCGGAGCCCATCTGACCTGGACCTTGCCTTTCGGCGTGCTGATCATGTTCGCCGTCTTCAACCGGTTCTCGCCGGCCTATGAGGAAGCCGCGCGGGATTTGGGCGCGACCTCATGGCAGACCTTCGCGCATGTCGTGCTGCCGATGATCGCGCCCAGCCTGATCGGCGTCGGCCTGTTCGGCTTCACTTTGTCCTATGACGAGTTCGCCCGCACGCTGATGATCTCGGGCACGTTCAACACGTTGCCGCTCGAAATCTACGGCATGACGACGAATGTGACGACGCCGGTGCTCTATGCGCTGGGCACCGTGACATCAGTATTTTCCTTCCTGGTGATCCTGCTGACGCTTGGCGCAATCGTCTATGTCCGCCGCCGCCGGGCGCGTGCTTGAGAACCGCAATGCAAATCCTCGTTGTCAATCCGAACACCACCGCCAGCATGACCGAAACCATTGCAGCGGCGGCGCGGCTCGTGGCCGGCGCCCAGACGGAAATCGTCGCCGTCACCTCGTCGATGGGTCCGGTTTCGATCGAAGGCTATTATGACGAGGCGCTTGCCGTGCCGGGCCTTCTGGTCGAGATCGCCGCCGGCGAGCGCTCGGGCGCGCAGGCCGCGATCATCGCCTGTTTCGACGACACCGGCCTCGATGCCGCGCGCGCCATGGCCAACATTCCGGTCATCGGCATCTGCGAGGCAGCGCTCAGCACGGCCTCGTTCATCGCCCAGCGCTTCACTGTCGTCACCACGACCGAGCGCTCGCGCGTACCGGTCGAAGGGCTGGTGCAGCGCTATGGCATGGCGGGACGGGCACGCGTGCGCGCTGCCGATATTCCGGTTCTCGCCCTCGAAGACCCGGCATCGGACGCGATCCTGAAACTGCGGGGCGAGATCGCGCGCGCGCTCGAGGAGGATCGCGCCGAGGCCATCGTGCTCGGCTGTGCCGGCATGGCCGATCTCGCCGCCGAGCTGCAGCGGGAATTCGGCGTTCCGGTCATCGACGGCGTCGGCGCAGCGGTCAAGCAGGCCGAGGCCTTGATTGCGCTTGGCCTGTCGACGTCCAAGCGCGGCGCCTATGCAAACCCCTTGGCAAAGCCTTATCGTGGCGCAATGAAATCCTTTGCCCCCGGATCTGTTGCCGCCGAGTGACCGCAATGCGCCGAACGATCAGAACGCTCGCACTTGACGAAGTAAAAATCCTTGTCGACTGGGCGGCAGCGGAAGGCTGGAATCCCGGTGTTGGCGATGCCGTGGCGTTCCAGGCAGCGGATCCCGAGGGCTTCATCGGCGCCTTTGTCGATGGCGAGATGGTGGCCGGTATTTCTGCTGTGGCTTATGGCGACGATTTCGGTTTCATCGGCCTCTACATCTGTCGGCCGGACCGGCGCGGTGAGGGCTATGGCAAGGCAGTCTGGGACGCCGGCATGGCGCGGCTCGGCAACCGCACGATCGGCCTCGATGGTGTCGTCGAGCAGCAGGCCAACTATCGCAGTATGGGTTTTGCGCCGGTCTACCGAACGATCCGGTTCGTCGGATCGCCGGATGTTCCGGCAAGGGTTGACGGCGACATCCGTGCAATAGGCCCGGAAGCGAATGTCCTAGACTACGACAGCCGATTCTTCCCCGCTCCGAGGCGGTTGTTCCTGGAACACTGGCTGCGCCCGCCGCACATAGCGCTTGCGATCGTCAGGGACGGCGCGATCGAGGGATACGGCGTCGCGCGCCGATGCCGGGACGGCTGCAAGATTGGGCCGCTCTTTGCCGACAGCCTAGACGCGGCAAGTCGTCTCTTCGCCGCGCTCGCTGGCATCTCCGGACCCGGAAATGTCCATCTCGACGTGCCCGAGACCAGCGGGCAATTTGCAGTTCGGCTGACGTCCGCCGGCCTTCAACCGGGCTTCGAAACAGCTCGAATGTACAAGGGAAAAGCGCCGCAGCTCACGCAGTCCGGGGTCTTTGCAATAACGACCTTGGAACTTGGTTGATTGGACGCAGGGTGGCCCTAATATAGCGGCTTGGCCATGTGTCGGGGCGCCGGCCATTCCGTCGTGATCCCGGGTTGCACCGGCCGCTCCAGATAGGTCGACAGAACCACATAGCTTCGCGTCGAGGTGACGCCAGGCGTTTCGTAAAGCCGCGACAGCAGGCCTTCGAGCGCCCGAGTATCCTCGGTGCGGACCTTGATCAGCATGCATGTGTCGCCGGCCACCGAATGAATCTCCTCAACTTCGGGATGCTCGGAAATCGCCATCAGTTCGGGGGTCTTTCCCCAGCCCTTGGTGTCGATGTGCACAAAAGCAAGCAACGGCTTGCGCACCGCCTTGGGATCGATGATGGCCGCGGTGTTGCGGATGGCGCCGCTGCGCCGAAGCCGCTTCACCCGTTCATGCGCTGCCGGCGGCGACAGGCCGACACGGTCGCCGAGTTCAGCATAGCTGATCGTGGCGTCATCGACCAGAACGCCTAATATTTTTCGGTCGATCAGGTCGATGCCACGGGCAGCAGGTCTGTTCTGCAGAATGCCATCTGTTTCTTCATCCATATCGAAATTCCTGATTGATACAGAATTTAATACGGCCATTATCGCCGTATGTCGAACAGTGATCAAGTCGCAACTTTGACGGCAAGGCCGCCTATCCCGGCGCTCGCCTATCTCCTCACCGGATGCATCGCCGTGATCGGCTCGAACTCGCTGGTTCTCGGTCCGATAGCGCCGGCAGTGGCGGCGTCGTTCGCGACAAGCGTGCCGGCCGTCATGATCGCGTCCTCTGCGTTCGGTCTTGGCACGTCGGCAAGCGCCTTGTTCCTGGCACGCTATATCGACCGGCTTGGCGCCCGTCGCATGCTGCAAGGGGCGTTGCTGCTGCTGGCGATAGCGCTTCTCGCCAGCAGCGCCGCGCCGACGGTGACGGCACTGGTTGCGGCCCAGCTTCTCGCCGGCATCGCCGCCGGGGTCGCCATGCCGGCAATCTACGCCAGCGCCGCGGTGATCGCGCCGCCTGGCCGCGAAAGCGGAACCATCGGCGTCGTTCTGACCGGCTGGACCCTGAGTATGGTAGCTGGCGTCTCATTGTCGGCGGTGCTGGCCGATCTCGTACATTGGCGCGCTGTTTTCGCGGCGGTCGCCGTCCTTGCGGCGCTCGCGTTAACCGGCCTTACGCTGACGTCGCTGAGCGATGCCAGAAAAAGCGGCCCGGCGCCGACGCCGCTCGGCGCTTTGGCAGTACCCGGCATAGTGCCGCTTTTGGTCGCCTGCGGCGCCTTCATGACCGCGTTCTACGGCGTCTATGGCTATCTTGGCGATCACTTTCACAATGGCTTGGGACGGCCGGTCAGTGCCAACGGCTTGGCCGCGCTCGCCTATGGCGCGGGCTTTGGCACGGCGGCACTTCTTGACGGCGTTATCGATCGCCTTGGCGCGCGACGCGTCATGCCGTTCGCCTATCTTCTCGTCGCGGCCGTCTATGTCGCGCTCGCCGCGGCAGGCAGTAGTTTCCATCTGACCATCGCGCTGGTCGCGGTCTGGGGCCTTGCCAATCATTTCGGGCTGAACGTGCTGGTGATGCGGCTTTCGGCGCTCGATCCGGCGCGGCGCTGTACGATCATGGGTTTGAACAGCGCGGTGACCTATCTCGCGGTGTTTGTCGGCACCACCGCCTTCGGGCCGCTTTATTCCAGCTTTGGTTTTGCGGCATCTGCAATGGTCGCAGCGCTGCTCATGCTGGTTGCCGCTTCGGCGGCGGCGTGGCGTTCGCGGCGGCCCGTGTAGTCGCGGAGCCACGCGGCGGCAGAGCTTGCGCTCCCCTCCTGTCCTTCGACAAATGCAAATGAAAGTGCGATAGCATCCGGAAGGACGCGGCGCTGTATACCGGTATCCGGTTGTGAGCCTGTCTGGACATGTGATGAACACGACGCTTGAAACCACTGCCGACCCTTCGCCGAAAGAGCTCGCTTTTCTCGGGGAGCGGCTCAGCGCGTTCAACGACAGCGACGTCGGTGCGGCCAGGAGGAAGGCGCTCGCCGTGTTCGTGCGCGACGAGCACGGCGCGGTTGTCGCCGGCATCTCGGGATACACCGCCTGGGGCTGGCTCTACGTGCAATGGCTCTGGGTCGATGAGCGACTGCGCGGCCAGCACATGGCCGGCAGGATGCTGGATGCAGCCGAACAGGAAGCCGTCGCGCGCGGCTGTCACGGCGCCTTGATCGACACGTTCAATCCGAAAGCGGTCAAGGCCTATGAGCGTCGGGGATATCGGCCTTTCGGCGTGCTTCACGATTTTCCCGTCGGCCGCGCCCGCGTCTTCCTGCAGAAGAAACTGCCGGCTTAATTAGCCGGCAAGGCGTCCGCCGCGCATCGGCTGTGGCACACCGGTGGTGGTCGGGAAGCTGATCGGCAGGCCCCTCAGCACGCGAACCGCAAGGAAGGCAAAGCACTCCGCCTCCACCGCGTCACCCTTCCAGCCGAGCGCCTCCGCCGGCACGGCTTCGACGCCGGCGCGGCTGGCAAGCATGGCCATGATCGTCGGGTTGTGGCGGCCGCCGCCGCTGACCACCAGCCGCTTCGGCCGGTGCGGCAGGAGGTCGAGCGCCTTGCCGACGGCCGCGGCGGTGAAGGCCGTCAGCAGTGCGGCGCCGTCCTCAGCGTTCATCCCATCCGCCATGGCCGCGCCGAAATCGAACCGGTCCAGTGACTTTGGATAGGGCTTGGCCAGGTAGGGATGCTGCAAGAGCTTGGCCAGCTTGGCTTCGTCGACGGTGCCGGTCCGCGCGAGCGCGCCTTCGCGATCCATTTCGCCAAGCCCTTTCGATTTGATGAAATCGTTCAACGGCGCATTGGCCGGTCCGGTGTCGAAGGCGACGACATTGTCCTTGCCGTCCCACCAGGTGATGTTGGCGACGCCGCCGAGATTGAGCACCGCCGTGTCGCCGCTGATATCGGCATCGCGCAGCAACGCGGCATGATAGGCGGCCGACAGCGGCGCGCCTTGCCCGCCGGCGCGCATGTCGGCCGAGCGGAAATCATAGGCGACCTTGGTGCCCAGTATGGCATGCATCAACGCTCCATCGCCGAGCTGGCGGGTCTGGCCGAGCCGGCCGGGTTGCGGGGCGCGATGCAGCACGGTCTGGCCATGGAACCCAACGACGCCGATATCGGCCATCGTCAGCCCGTAGCTTTCGACCAGATCCTTGACCGCCGCGGACTGGGCGCGCGTCAGCGCTTCTTCGGCTTCGCGAAAGATCGCCGGCTCCGGCCCGGCAAAATTCCAGGTCCTGGCCTGGCGCAGCGTCTCCTCCAGCAGGCTGCGGATCGACCTGGGGTAAGGCGCCAGCGTATAAGTGCCGAAATCCGCGATCCGCTCGCCGTCGGTCTTGATCAGCGCAACATCGATATTGCCGTCGAGAACGGTGCCGGTCATCAGCCCGACGGCCCAGATTGGTTCCCCACTTTTCGCAATCATCACTTGTTAGGCTCCGTTGGCGAGATCGCCGACCGATTGGCGAATCTCTATAATCCCGCTGTTGACGTGTCGGATGGATCCGGTTGGTGAGCAAGGTCCATGCCTTGCCTTTGTCGAAGTCGACCCGTCCTGTATACTGGTATGCCGGTATCCAGGCGGCTTCACAGCGTCTTTTCGCCTATCGCCTTTCGCAGAAACCCGCCCGCATTGTCGAGCGCCTTGCGCGCCTCTTCGATGCCCATCCCGGTGATTGTCACCAGGATCGCCAGCTTCACGTCCTTGCCGGTCTGGTCGAGCGCCTGTCGTGCCTGCTGCGCTGTGCAGCCGGTGGTCTGCATCACGATCCCAACCGCCCTGGCGACGAGCTTTTTGTTGCTGGGATTAAGGTCCACCATCAGGTTCTGATAGCTCTTGCCGATCCGGATCATGCTGGCGGTCGTCAGCATGTTGAGAACCAGCTTCTGCGCTGTTCCCGACTTCAGCCGGGTCGAGCCGGCGAGAACCTCGGGGCCGACAAGCGGAGAGATGGCAATGTCGGCAGTGCCGGCAATGACTGACCTGGGATTGCAGGAAAGCGCCACGGTCGTTGCTCCCACCTGCCTTGCATAGGTCAAGCCGCCGATGACGTAGGGTGTGCGGCCGCTGACCGCGATGCCGACCACCACATCGTCGGCGGTCAACTTGATGTCCTGCAGTGCCTTCATGCCTTGTTGCGGATCATCCTCGGCGCCTTCCACAGCCCGCACCAGCGCTTTGGGGCCGCCCGCAATCAGGCCGACCACCATGTCCTCGGGCACGCCAAATGTTGGCGGACACTCCGAGGCGTCGAGAACCCCCAACCGGCCGCTCGTGCCGGCGCCCATATAGACAAGCCGCGCGCCTTTTTGAAACGCACTAACGATCCGGTCTACCGCGGCAGCAATTTCCGGAATGACCTTCTCGACGGCGGCCGGAACGCCGCTGTCCTCGTCATTGATCATGCGCAGGATCTCGATGGTCGGCAGCAGGTCGATATCCATCGTCCTCGGGTTCCGATCCTCGGAAACCAACCGCTCCAGCTCCGACATCAACTCCTGTTCATTCATCCGCCTACTTTCAAACTTCTTGCCTTCGGCAACAAGTAATGTGATGCGGCGCCAAGCGTTGACCAGTACCCAGCGCCTGGCATTGGCGGACTCCGTTGGGCCAAACAAATGTTGACAACATCATCTGTTGTTGGTCAAAGTTCAACCATGAATTTGCACGAGCCGGGTGAGGCGATGGACGACCTTGGAGCACAGGAACAGGCGGTTCTGGATCTCATCGCGGCGAACCCTTTCGCCGGCCAGCAGGACATAGCAACGACGCTCGGCATTGCCCGCTCGACGGTCGCGGCCCACATCGTGCAGCTCGTCAACAAGGGCTACATTCTTGGTCGCGGCTATGTGTTGCCGGCCTCCAAGCGCATGATCTGCATCGGCGGCGCCGTCCTGGACCGCAAGTACCATGCCAAGAAGGATCTGATCTTCGAGACGTCGAACCCGGTCGACGGTTATCGCAGCTTCGGCGGCGTTGCCCGCAACGTCGCCGAGAACCTCGTCCGCCTTGGCGTCGATGTAAGCTTCGTCTCGATTGTCGGCGACGATGAAACCGGCCGCTCGCTGGTGCGGCATCTGCGCGACCTGGGCGCCGACGTCAGCCAGGTCATCACCACCATGGAGCGGCCAACGGCGGAATATGCAGCGATCCTCGACCTCAACAACGATCTCGTGCTCGGCATCGCCGACATGGAGATTTTCGATCTGTTTTCGTCATCCTATCTCGACCGCTTCTGGCCGCATCTGGCTTCGGCGACATGGGTGTTCATCGACTGCAACCTGCCGGCTGCAACGATCGCAGCGCTGATGTCGCGCAAGCAGGGCGCGCGCTTCAAGCTCGCCGTCGACACAGTGTCGTCGCCGAAATCGGCACGGCTGCCCAAGGACCTGACCGGCATCGACCTTTTGTTCACCAATCACGACGAGGCCAACATGATGCTTGGCATCACCGATGCCGACAAGCGGCTAAAGCCGAAGGAGGCTGCGGCGGCGCTGCGCGCGGCCGGCGCCAGCGAGGTGATCGTGACCATGGGCGCTCATGGATTTGCGGTGGCGACCGAGAGCGGCGTGGCGACGATGCGTTCCGTCCCGGCCCGCGCCGTCGACATCACCGGCGCCGGCGACGCGATGATTGCCGGCACCATGTACAAGGTGCTTTCGGGAGATCCCGTGCCTCACGCTGCGCGCACCGGCGCGCTGCTCGCCACGCTGACCACCGAGAGCGAATCCAGCGTCCACCCCAATCTGTCGCCGCGCTTCCTTACCGCCGGCATGTACCGCATTCCCGCCTGAAAGCGAGACGGCTATGAAACCTTCCCTTCTCCACGTGAACGACGAAGTCGCGGCAGCACTTCGTGAAGGCAGCGCGGTGGTGGCGCTGGAATCGACGATCATCACCCATGGCATGCCCTATCCGGCCAATCTGGAGACCGCGCGCGGCGTCGAAACCGTGGTGCGCGAGAACGGCGCGGTGCCTGCCACGATCGCGGTGGTCGCCGGCATGATCAAAGTCGGGCTTGACGACCGTGAGCTGGAGCAGCTGGCAGCGGCAAAGCACGTGGTCAAGGCCTCCGGGCGCGACCTCGCCGCCATCATGGTGCGCAGCGGATCGGCCGGAACCACAGTCTCGGCGACGATGCGGATCGCCGCACTCGCCGGCATCGGCATTTTCGCGACGGGCGGCGTCGGCGGCGTGCATCGTGGCGCCGAGGCCACTTTCGATATCTCGGCCGACCTGACCGAACTCGGCCAGACCGGCACGACCGTCGTCTGCGCCGGCGTGAAATCGATCCTCGATATTGCAAAAACGTTGGAATATCTGGAGACCCAGCGCGTGCCGGTGATTGCCTATCAGAGCGACGATTTTCCGGCCTTCTATACGCGCTCCAGCGGACTGAAAGCCGATCACCGCCTCGATACGCCCGAGGACATTGCGCAGGCCATGCTGCTGCACGAGCAGATCGGCTCGGGCACCGGCATCCTCGTCGCCAATCCAATTCCGGAAGTGGACGCGCTCGATCCGGCCTTTATCGACGGCACGATCACGGCAGCGGTGGCAGAGGCCGGGACACGCGGCATCGAGCGCAAGGAGCTGACGCCGTTCCTGCTCGCCCGCGTCAACGAGCTTTCGCAGGGCCGCAGCCTGAAGGCCAATATCGCGCTGGTCCGCAACAACGCTGCGCTCGCTGCCCGCATTGCCGTGGCGCATGCGCGGTTGAAGCGCATGGCCAAATAGGCTCAGCGCCCGGCCGGCGCTACCGGCCTTCGATTTCAGCCGGGCCCGAGATCGAAAACCCGCGCGGCATTGAGGATATTGTTCGGATCGAAAGCCGCTTTCAAGCGCCGCATGGCCGCGATCTCGGCATCGCTGCGCACCAGGTGCAACCATTCCTTCTTGTCGAGGCCGATGCCATGCTCGGCCGAGACGCCGCCGCCGGCCGCAGCGACGCCCCGATAGACGATGTCGTATGCGGCCGCCGGATCCACCGTGCGGACCTGATAGTGCAGATTGCCATCGCCGAGATGGCCGAAGACGTAGATGTCGGCGTTGCGGTCAACGGCCTGGATTGCCGCTTCAGCTTCCCGCAGGAAAGTCCCTATCCGCGCCAGCGGGATGCCGACATCGACGCCGACCAGACCTTTTATCGAAAACAGGAAGCGATTGGCGTCCTCTCGCACCGCCCACAGCGCGCGGAATTCGCGCGGCGACTGCGAGACCACCACGTCGTCGATCACGCCGTCCTCGACCGCCTGCATCAGCACATCGGCAAAACGTTCGCCGTCGCGGTCGGGCTCGCTGCCCTGGATCTCGGTGAGCACATAGACGAGCGAGCCGACGGGCAGCGGCGCCGGCGCGTTCATGCCGGCGACCATGGCGCCATAGAGCGGTGCGAAATTCACCTCATAGGCCGAGAGCAGAGGTCCAAGCTTCTGCCTGAGCAGCCCAAGCAGCGCGATCGCCGCGTCGAGCGAGGCGAGCGCGCAGAAGGCGTTGACCTCGGTAGCCGGCTTCGGGTGCAGCCGCAGGCAGGCGCGCGTGACGACGCCCAGCGTGCCTTCGCTGCCAATGAAGAGCTGGTTGAGGTCATAGCCGGAATTGTCCTTGGGCAAGCCCTTGAGCGACGTCAGGATGCTGCCGTCGGCAAGCACCGCTTCCAGCCCGAGCACCTGCGCGCGGTACATGCCGTAGCGCAGCACGCGGATACCGCCGGCATTGGTGGCGACATTGCCGCCGACCGTGGCCGTGCCGCGCGCGCCGATGTCGACGCCGAACAGCAAGCCGGCCGCATCGGCCGCGTCCTGCACCATCTGCAGTGGCGCGCCGGCCTCGGCGACGATCGTTGCCGCCTCGCGGTCGGGGGTCTCGATCGCCGTCATGCGCTCCAGCGACAGCACCGCTTCGCCAGGCTGAATGCGAGCCGCGCCGGCAAGCCCGGTCCGGCCACCCTGGATGACAAGCCTCTGCCCCACTTCGTTGCACAGGCGCAGTATGTCCGACACCTCGCCGGCCGTGCGCGGACGCAGCACGAACTCCGGCGGTGCGCCGGCTTTGCCGTCGGGATCTTCCCTGTAACGCGGTCCGGCCTCGTCGGCCGAAACGATCGCTGATCTGTCCAGCCGTTTTTCCAGCCGCGACAGGAGCTCGGCAACCTTCTGTGACATGGGGCTCACTCGTTCGCCCTAGGCGCTTCGGCCTCGGCCCGAACCAACTTGATGTCGGCTCCCGCCGCCCAGGCGCCGATATCATCCCGGCGCAATGCCGCCGCCATCATGTCCGGAAACAAATCCGGCGTGCAGGCGAAGACCGGAATGCCAAGTGCGGCAACCGAACCTGCCATTGCCGGATCGTAGCCGGGCCGGCCTTGGTCGGTCAGTGCCAGAAGCACGACGACATTGACGCCGGATCGAACCAGCGCCGCCAGCCGCCGCAGCAACTCCTGTCCATTGCCGCCTTCGTAGAGGTCGGTGATCAGCACCAGATGCGACTTGGTTGGCCGCTCGATACGGTCGGCGCAGTAGGCGACGGCCTGGTTGATATCGGTGCCGCCGCCAAGCTGCACGCCGAACAGCACTTCGACGGGATCGCTGAGTTCTTCGGTAAGGTCGACGATGGCCGTATCGAAACAGACGAGCTTGGTGCGCACGACCGGCAGCGAGGCCATCACCGCCGCGAAGATCGAGGCGTAGACCACCGAGCTTGCCATCGAGCCGGACTGGTCGACGCAGAGAACGACTTCGTCAAGATCGACCAGCCGGCGCTGCTTGCGCATGAAACCAACCAGCTTCTCCGGCACGATGGTTTTGTGCTCGGGCTGGTAGTGGCGAAGGTTCGCCGAGATGGTGCGCTGCCAGTCGATATCGCGCGCACGCGGACGGTTGGTGCGCTTCGATCGGTCGAGCGCGCCGCGTATCGCCTCGGCGGTCTTCTGTTCCAGCTTCTGCATCAGCTTGGCGACGATGTCGGCGATGATCGTGCGGGCGATGTCCTTGGACTTGGCCGGCATGACCGAGCGGAGCGAAATCAGGTCGGCGACCAGGTTGACGTCCGCCTCGATCGCCTTGAGGAACTCCGGCTCCATCAGCATCTGCTTCAGGTCCAGCCGTTCGAAAGCGTCCTTCTGGACAATCTGAACGACCTGCGCGGGAAAGAAGGAGCGAAGGTCGCCCATCCATTGCGCAACGCGCGGTGCCGAGCGGCCAAGCCCGCCACGCCGCTTGCGCGGGTCACTGGCCGCCGCGCTGGCACCATCGCCGTAGAGAGCATCGAGTGCCGCCGAAAGTCGTTTGTCGTCGCTGGAAAGTGCCGCCGACGCCTCGTCATCGGCGCCGATCGCCAGGCGCCAGCGGCGCTCCCTTCCGGCATCTGCAGTGAGTGGGCCGGGCCCGCTCATTTCGCCTTCGTCATCCATTGCCGTTTCCTCCCATGAGCAATGGTCCAAGCTGTTCCAGGTGTCGGCGCCATGCCTCGCCGCCATCCGGCGTCGGCGTCAGGCCGGCCGGCAAGCGCGCGGCACGGCCGAGAACCGCTTCGATCATCCGCCGGCGCTCCATGCTGTCCAGATTGGAAAACACACGGCGCAGCAACGGCAGGTGCGCGATGAAAGCATCTTCGTCGAGAGATTTGAGCCAGGAATCGACCGCGCCGCGCAGACCTTCGTCATAGATCAGCCGTTGACCGGCTGTGCTGAAGAAGCCCTCGAAGAACCCTGCCGCTTCAGTGACTAGCGTGCCCGGCGTCAGGCGTCGCCCGAGCAGCCCGGCTGCGGCTTCGGCGGACAGGCGGCCGGCCTCGTAGAGCAGGTGCGCGGCGCTTCCGGCCAGCAGCGCCGTCGCCCGCGACCCCTCCAGCACGGCAGCCAGCCCGTTGCGCCATCCGTTCAGCACGTCTTCCCCTGGCTCGACCAGCCTGATCGCCTCATCGGCCTTGCGCATCGCGCTAGCCAGCGTCGCGGCGGCCTGCTCGTCCAGATCGCGTGCCGCATAGGGCAGCGCGATCGCACCTTCGACGATCAGCCGCTCCATAAGGCCGGACAGCCGGTTCGTTTCCGTTTTGCGGGCCTCGCCGTAGCGGATGATGTCGGCGAGCGGCGGCATCGACGCCAGAATCTCCAGGCATTCGCTGCTGCGCGCCGCTCGCGCCTCCAATGCCGCGAGACCTGCAGTCGATGCTTCCGACAGGCCTGCCGTGATGGCGCCCTGGACCAGTGCCGCAAGCGTATCGAGGGTTGCTGCGGCTTCGATCATCTGGATCAGGCGGCCGTTGGCAGCCTTTTCGATGGTCGGCCCGTAGATCAGGTTCTCCACCAGGCGAACGGCATATTCCGGCTCCCAGGCCAGGGTCCACCGCTCGCGGAAGGTGCCACGGCTGCGACCGGCGTCCGTCAACTTGCCCCAATGCACACCAAGCACGTTCAGCCGATGCAGCAATGTCGAACGAAACAGCCCGCTGTCGCTTCGCAGGTCGACGGATAGTTCCCGCTCCAGCGCCTCGGGTTTCAGCCGCGCCGCCTTCTGGTTGCGCTGCAGATCCTCGATCAACGGCGCCAACGGCGTGTCGGGTGGGATTTCCCCGACGTCCGCACCCAGAAGCAGTTCGGCCTCGACCAGAGTCCACAGCAACGCCTCGCCATTGAACAGAGCCGCTATCGCGGCGTCGCGCAATTCCTCAAATCCGGGTTTCGGCCGCTCGCGAATTGCGGCGAGCGTCCGGGCGAGCCGCTCCGCTTCGATCAACGAAGCGGTCGAGATCAGGTGACCTTTCGCCCGCAGCACCGCTGCGATCATTGCAAGCCACAAGGTTGCTGCATCGCGCCGGCCGCGCGTGCGCCAGAGATGCTTGCACCAGCCAGGTGCGACGACGCCCGCGCCATAGCCGTAACCCAGCGCCAGACGTGGTCCCGTCCACGGCGCCCATGTCATCGTGCTCTTGCGCCTTGCAATCCCCTTAAGCAGGGCTTGATCGTTTTTCTGCGTCTGTGTCGCCTGCAGTGCCGGCACATGCCACGCCCCGCAGACGACGGCGATAGGTCCGTCGAATTCCTTTCGCGCCGCGGCGATTTCGAGCCGCATGTGCGCTTCGCGCTGGGCCTCGAACTGCGCGATCGA
Organism: Mesorhizobium sp. M1322; assembly: GCF_040318085.1. NCBI lineage: Bacteria > Pseudomonadati > Pseudomonadota > Alphaproteobacteria > Hyphomicrobiales > Phyllobacteriaceae > Mesorhizobium > Mesorhizobium sp. M1322. Next base: position 19,402 of record NZ_JAMYLP010000003.1, on the reverse strand, counting down.
GCCTTCACCATCCCTCAGCGTTATCATCGCGTCGGAGATGGCCGCGAATATCGGGCCTGGTTCCGGATTCTGCTCGATGATGTCCGACCACCAGCTTTCGCCATCCTCATAGCCGGCGGCGCGCGCCAGCGTGCCTATCGGGTCACGCCGATGCGAAGCAACATCATCATGCTCGCTTGCTTCCTTCGCTTCGCCAGCATCGACTTTTTCCGCGCCATCGGCCGCCGCTTCCGTGAACCGCGCCGACGACGGCAGGTCGATGAATCGCAACGCCGCCTTGTTGTCGACGGCCCAAAGAACCGCCTGATATTCGGGCGAGAACTCGGCGAACGGCCAAAAGCTTGTCGAAGCCGGATCCTCCTCCGGATAGCAAAGCAGCGCCACCGGCGGCTGCATTTCCGGGCGCGCCAGCAACGGCAGCAGCGCGGAGGCGTCAATCGGCCCCTCGATCAGCACGGCGACGGGTTGCAAGTCCTGCAATGCCTGCACAAGGCTGTCGGCGGATCCCGGCCCGTGATGGCGTATGCCGAAATAGGCAACGTCGTTGTGCCCCATGGCGGGTCAGATCGCTGCGTTCAGCGCCGCGTAATAGCCGGCATAGTCGGGCCGCTTCTTGAGCACCGTTTCCAGATATTCTTCCAGCACGATCTTGTCCTGTACCGGGTCTTTTACGATCGCGCCGACAAGGCTGGCGGCGAGACCTTCTGCGCCGAGCTTGCCGCTGTCGAACCACGCCGCCTGGCTCAGCCCGCCAACCATCGTCGCGATCGCCTCGGCGGTCGACAGCGAGCCCGAGGGCGTCTTCAGCGTCACCTTGCCGTCGGCGGTCGCACCGGACCGCAATTCACGGAAGATGGTCAATACCCGGGCTATCTCCTCGCCGACATTTTTCGGCACCGGCAGGTCGAGCCCGCCGGCCATCTCATCGACCCGCTTGGAGACGATCGCCACCTCTTCAGCCATGTCTTCCGGCAAGGGCAGTACCACGACATTGAAGCGACGCTTGAGCGCCGAGGAGAGTTCATTCACCCCTTTGTCGCGGTTGTTTGCCGTGGCGATAATATTGAAGCCGCGCTGGGCATAGATCGATGTGTTCAATTCCGGGATCGGCATCATCTTTTCGGAAAGCACGGTGATCAGCGTGTCCTGCACATCGGAGCCCATGCGCGTCAGCTCCTCGAGCCGGCAGAGCTTGCCGGTCTGCATGGCGCGGTAGAGTGGCGTCGGCACCAATGCTTCCTGGCTCGGGCCTTTTGCCAGAAGTTGTGCATAGTTCCAGCCATAGCGGATCTGGTTCTCGTCGGTGCCGGCCGTGCACTGCACGATCAGCGTCGAGTCGCCCATGATGGCGGCGGCGAGATGTTCGGACACCCAGGATTTGGCCGTTCCGGGGACGCCGAGCAGCAACAGCGCGCGGTCGGTGGCGAGCGTTGCCACCGCGGTCTCCATCAGCCTGCGGCGACCGACATATTTTGGTGTTACCGGCGTGCCGTCACCGGCCTTCCCGCCCAGCAGATAGGTCAGCACAGCCTGCGGCGAGAGGCTCCAGCCGGCAGGCTTTTGCCTGTCGTCACCGCGCGCCAGCGCCTGCAATTCAGAGGCATAGGCCTGCTCGACCGGGAGACGGATGGCAGCGTTCATATGAATTCTCCGGATTGATCATGTGTCGGTTCTAGACTGATGTTCGGCCAGCGCCGCGTTGAGACGCAGGATACTGAGTGATGGGGCCGCGGGCGGCATGCCGGCTGCGACGACCTCGTCGATCAATTTTGCTGCTGCGATCGCGGTGGCAAGGAAGCCGATCGTTTCCAGTAAATCGTCTGCCCGGCGCATGGCGTCGTCGTTTCCCGCAACGGCGGAACGCAGCGCCGCAAGAGCCGACCCGTTCGAAAGATCGTTCCATTCCAGCCAACCAGCATCAATGCCTTCCGCCAGATTGATCGCGTTGAGGTAATTCGCTTGCTTGAGGATCAGCCGGACGAGGGCTCGTTGTCTGCGACTGTCCAGGCGCGGCGTCAGGTGCAATACGAGCAGCGCTGGTTTGCCGCCATCGGCGACAAGCGCGTCCGCCATATGCGTCACCGCGACGTCGCTCCCCGAAGCGGCGACCATTCGTGCGATCAGGATGTCGGCATTGTTGTCGGCGCCGAACTGCCAGGCCCCTATGAATTCGGGTTCCGTAGTGCCGAACCGTGCGGCAAGGTCGAACAGATTGCAGGTCTCGAACAATTCGGCGCGACGCTTTTCCTGCGCCGGCGATTTCAACTTCGCCGGCGTGTAGATGCTGCGGCGGCGGATGAAGCCGGATTTGCCTTCGCTGATGAACGCGGCGAGTTCAGCTGCGGGATCATCCGATCCGCCATCGTTTGAACGGCCGTGCTCCCCCAGCCTTGCCAGCAGCCGGCCAGCCAGTTCGCGCACCTTGCCGGACCTGTCGGCGAAGAGGCTTTTAAGGAACGGCGCGTCCTCAGGATTCAGGCCGAAGCGCATGAGTTCGATCAGCGCAAGCCTGACCTCGGCGGGCTCGCCCGATGCCTTGGCCTCGATCAGCAATCGAGCCGAAGTCGGTTCACTGCGGCGCATGTCTGCCAGCGCGATGCGTCGCGCGGCGGGATAGAACTCATCCCAATTTTCCGCCGTCAGTTTCTCTTGCGGGGCATGTCTCTCCCCGTCCACGCTTGCTTGCCAGTCGATCCAGGGAGCGTAGATGTCCGGACTGCTCTGATCGGACGCGACGGACATCCAGTCCATCGGATGAAGGACAAAGCCGCGGCTGGCGACAAGCGTCACCACGCGCGTCTTGCGTCTCGCGTCGGCGGCGTGTTTCAGAGCGGCTCTCAACAGCGGCCGCAACCGCTCCGGCAGCATAGGAAGCGCAAGCCTGGGCAGCGGCGGCCGACGTTTGAGCGTCTTCGGCGCCGCCGGCCGCAGGGCGACGTCGAGCGCTTGTGCTGCGATTGCCAGCAGCCGGCGCTCCTGCTCGTCGGGACTTGCACTGCCGGCGATTGTCTTCCAGGCGGTCGGAGCCAGATCGAAGGTGGCTCCGCCGGTGATCCAGCAATCGCGCATTGTCGCCAGGCCTGTTTGCTCGCTCTCGTTCATGACAGGTCAAGCCTCCCGAACCCGCTTTGCGCCGCCAGGAGGTCAAGCCTGGCGCCATCCCAGAGCGCTGCCGTGGCGGCAAGGTCGAGGCCGAGCAATGTTTGATCGACGGCGCCGGCGATCGGCAAGGCGATCCCTTGCGGATCATCCGCGGCCTGCCACCAGCCTGTGCCGCGGTCGTCGACCAGGATCGCACCAGGCGGCAGCATGAGAGGACAATCGGTAATCCAAGGCGCTGCATCCTGATGGGAAGCATGCGTGGCAAGTGGGTCCTTTGCAGCGCCAAAGCTGAAATCAGGCCACGCGCCGGACATCACTTCACCCATGCGTTCCACCACCTGTGCGCGGAGCGGCTTGCGTGATGGATAGAAGACCAGCCGGGCATCGAAACGATCACCCGGAGCAAAAGCGTTGGACCGGCGCCCGGCAGAAGCCGGAAAATAGTCGAGCAGCACGGCAAATTGCGGGGTAGTGCTCTTCAGATCAAGCAGCCAGGTCGAATGGCTGACGAGACCGTCGCGGCGGCTCTCGATCTTCTCGCCCAGAACTTCCCAGAAGCTTTCGACCTGTCTTGCATCGGGATTGGCCAGAACCTGTTCGCGGGTTTCCGATGTCGATACGAGGCGCTTCAATTCGGGATCATCGGGCGCCGCCCTCCATGCCTTGGCCAGCAGCACAAGCTTGCCAAGCTCACGGATCGCCGCATCCGGTCTTTCTTCGCTGCGCAGCGCCATCAGCCGCGAGGGGATCTCGTCGATGCGACCGGCAAGCGCGGTTGCCTTCATGTCGACCAGCCGCGCGGCAATCCGGCGGCAACGGTCGCTGCTGCCGTCGACAAACCCGGAAAGACCAAGCCGCAACTGGTCGGCGATCCATTGGTCGAGCTCATCGAGCGCCGCCGACACTGCTTGTCGTGTGTCTTCCGCCCGCTTGCGCTGCGCTGCCTCACGACGCTCCACCTCCGCAACGTCTTCCACGGCGGCGCTCTCGTCCGTCCGTACGGCTTCATCGATGCTCTTGGCTGCCGCGCCTTGTGTCGATTGCGCTGGCGGCGGCGTCGTCTTCCTGCGCCGGCCAATCCAGTCATTCACCCATTCCGGTGTCGATTCAGCGGCTGCAAAACTGGCTGGCACGGTGGCGGCAATCCACATCAGGGCCAGCGTGTGCTTGCACGGGAATTTTCGCGACGGGCAGGTGCATTTGTAGCCGTGATCGCCAGTGTCGACCACCACCCGATAAGGATTGGAGCCGGAGCCCTGGCATTCACCCCAGATGAGCGCCTGCTGCTCATTCTGTTCGAGCCGCGGCCAGTTCGATCGCTTGGTCAGCTTGGAGGCAGCGCTCAGCGACGCCTGATCGGGAGCAAGCGCCTCAATGGTCTTCAAATCGAATTCCAAGCCGCGCCCCTCGTGACTCGAACCAAACGCCAGTCGTCAGGATAGATCGCCGTTTGTGAAGAATTATTGTAGCTCTCGCGAAGCGAAGATCGATACGTCTCGATCCTGTTCTAATGTGCCCGAATCCGCCTGATCCGCAAGCGCGGTCTACCGCCATTTCCGCAGGCAGAGGATTTTCAGCAAGACGCGGCGTTTGCCAATTCCAGCTATGCGCTCAGTGTCTGGCGGCGGGGCAGGCCCTGGTGGCCTATGCAACTGGTTCGCTGGAGCGAGCCCTTCAGCCTTTGCCATCGGTTCGACAGGCCCGACACTTCAATGGGCGCAAACCTGCACGATCGCTCTCCAGCGGGCTGAATCTTTTTGGCGTCTTTTTGTGCAATTTGAACTACGCGGCGCTTGACTCCGGCGGCGGCTTGTGAAAAATTTTGCACCAACTGATAAAAATATCTTAGGGCGGAAATGGTTGGTTTTGGAAACGGCCTCCTGCGCGACGATGAAACCAGTATGGCGACGCGTGCCGCCTGGCTTCATTATGCTGGCGGCCTGACCCAGTCGGAGGTCGCCAAGCGGCTTGGCCTGACCAGCCTCAAGGCGCATCGCCTCATCACCAAGGCCAATCAGGAAGGGTTGGTCAAAGTCTATATCGACGGCGAAGTGTCGGAATGCGTCGCGCTTGAAGACGATTTGTCCAGCCGCTACGGCCTCGACTATTGCGAGGTCGTTCCCGACTTCGATGGCGAAGACCTGCCGCTCAAGGCGCTTGGCATTGCCGGCGCGCAGTTCCTCAAGCGTGAGATCGAACGCGGCGAGGATACGCTGATCGGCGTCGGTCATGGCCGCACGCTCGCCGCCTGCGTCGAATACCTGCCGCGCATATCGGCCGAAAAGACCCGTTTCGTTTCCCTGCTTGGCGGCCTGACGCGCAAGTTCTCGGCCAATCCGCACGACGTCATTCACCGTCTGGCCGAACGGACCGGCGCGGAAGCCTATGTGATGCCGGTGCCGATGTTCGCCAACACGGTCGAGGATCGAACCGTGCTGCTCGGGCAGAAGGGCATCAGCGAGGTCTTCGATCTCGGAAAGGCCGCCGACCTGCTCATTGCCGGTATCGGCACTGCCGAGCGCGAGGCGTCGCTGGTCGCCACCGGCATGATCGAGAAGGGCGAAATGGAAGAGATCCGCCGCAAGGGCGGCGTTGGCGAACTGCTCGGCCATTTCTTCGACGATGCTGGAAAAGCGGTCGAGACGACGCTTTCCAACCGGGCGCTGGCGCTGGCGCGCGAAGACATCAGCAATCGCAGGATTGTCGCCGTTGCCGGCGGCAAGGTGAAGGTTCGTGCCATCAAATCGGTATTGGAGGGCCGCTATCTCAAGGGCTTGGTCACCGATGAGCGGACGGCGCGATCACTCGTGGAGCAGACGCCGGTCGGGTAGCCGGCAACCATTCGATTGAAACTACCCTGTGGAGGAGAAGACAAATGCATGAGAAAGAGAAAGACCTGATCGATGCGTTCCTGCGCGGACAAGTCGATCGTCGTGGGCTGATCAAGGGCCTTGGCGCAATGGGCCTTGCCGCCGGCACCGCCGGCACGCTGCTCAATCTTGGGCAGACACGTGCGCTGGCGGCGGATTTCGACTGGCAGGCGCACAAGGGCAAGACCATCAAGCTCTTGCTCAACAAGCATCCCTACGCGGATGCGATGATCGCCAACCTCGACAACTTCAAGAAGTTGACCGGCATGGAAGTCGTCTATGACGTGTTTCCGGAAGACGTCTATTTCGACAAGGTCACCGCTGCGCTGTCGGCCAGTTCGCCCGAATACGATGCCTTCATGACCGGCGCCTACATGACCTGGACCTATGGCCCGGCCGGCTGGATCACCGACCTCAATGAGTGGATCAAGGATCCGACCAAGACCAACGTGAACTATGCCTGGGACGACTTCCTGCCCGGTGTCAGGAAGTCCTGCGCCTGGAACGGCCAGCCGGGCGGCGTGCTCGGCTCCGACGACGCCAAGCAGTGGTGCATTCCGTGGGGCTTCGAACAGAACAACATCACCTACAATAAGGGTATGTTTGACAAGGTCGGCGTCAGCGTTCCCGGCAATATGGACGAGATGGTCGCTACGGCGGCGAAGCTCACCAAGGATGTTGGTGGTGGCGTCTACGGCATCGGCGTGCGCGGGTCGCGCTCCTGGGCGACGATCCATCCCGGCTTCCTGTCGGCCTACGCCAACTTTGACCAGAAGGACCTGAATGTCTCGGCCGACGGCAAATTGTCGGCCGCGATGAACACTGCCGAATCCAAGGCCTTCCACAAGCAGTGGGTCCAGATGATCCAGGAGAGCGGCCCCAAGGACTGGTCGACCTACACCTGGTATCAGGTCGGCACCGACCTTGGCGCCGGCGCCTCGGCGATGATCTTCGACGCCGACATTCTCGGCTACTTCATGAACGGCGGCGACAACAAGATGGCAGGCAAGCTCGCCTTCTCCGCCTTCAAGGCCAATCCCGCCGCCAAAGCTCCGACGCCCAATATCTGGATCTGGTCGCTGTCGATGTCCAATTTCTCGAAGGACAAGGACGCTACCTGGTACTTCATGCAATGGGCATCCGGGCCCGAGCATGCGTTGTTCGGTGCGACCAAGATGGACTTCGTCAATCCGGTCCGTCAGTCGGTCTGGAACGACCAGATGTTCCGCGAAAAGCTGAACAAGAGCTATCCGGGCTATGTCGAGATGTTCGACGTCTCGGCGCCGGGCGCCAGCATCAAGTTCACCCCGCAGCCGCTGTTCTTTGATCTCACCACCGAATGGGCGGCGACGCTGCAGAAGATGGTGGCTAAGGAAGTGCCGGTCGACGAAGGCCTTGACATGCTGGCCACCAGCGTCGACGGCCAGCTCAAGGAAGCCGGGCTCGGCTAAAGTCCCGGCGAACGGCTGGCCCGCTTCTGTGGGCCAGCCAGCCATTCCACTGCGAAGCGGCGCCTGGAGCATCGGACCCAAAAGTGGAAACCGGTTTTGGGGAAATCCGATGCTCAAACACTGGCGGTGCCGCCACTCGCCCAACCGGCCGCCTTGCTCCCGGGGCGGCCGGCAGGGCGAAGCAACAGAGATGACGGGTGAGCCACGATGACTGCGGTGACAATGCAAAGAAAAAGGCCTTCCGGCTTCAGGATCAGCAAGAAAGTGCTGCCTTATGTGCTCAGCCTGCCGGCCTTGCTCGTCTGCATCGGTATCCTGATCCCGTTCTTCACATCGGTCGTCTATTCGTTCCAGCGCTACCGGCTGAGCCAGCCCTGGGCGCGGCAGTTCAACTGGGGCGACAACTATATCTCCTTTTTCACTGACCCGAGGTTCTGGAACACGCTGGAGATATCGCTGCTCTATGCCGGTATCACCGTCCTGCTCGAATTGCTTCTCGGTCTCGGCATCGCCATGCTGCTGCAGAAGCGCTCGACGCTGAACAATTTCATCTCGATCATGCTGTTGATGCCGCTGATGACGGCGCCGGCGCTTGCCGCGCTGATGTGGAAGCTGATGACCAATCCCGGCTTTGGCGTGCTGAGCTATCTCGCCAGCCTGATCGGACTGCAGGATTTCCGCTGGGCCTCGTCTCCGTCGACCGCGCTTTTCACGGTCGTTCTTGTCGACATCTGGGTCTACACGCCCTTCATCATGATCCTGCTGCTTGCCGGGCTGCGCAGCCTGCCGACGCAGCCATTCGAGGCGGCAGCACTCGATGGCGTGCCGAGGAGTTTCGTGTTCTTCCGCATCACCTTGCCGATGCTGACGCCGTATATTCTCACAGCGACGCTGTTCCGCCTGCTGGATTCCATCCAGCAGTTCGACATCATCTATGCCATGACCCAGGGCGGTCCGGGCGATACGCTGACTGTCTTCCAGGTCGAGGCCTACCTCAACTTCTTCCAGTCGACCAATGTCGGCCGCTCGGCAGCGCTGATGATCATCCTGTGGGCGATCACCTATTTCCTCTCCAACATCTTCATCAAGAACTGGCTGCGCCTGCGCGAACGCGCCCGCGGCCAGGCATAGGAGGCTGAGATGGAGCACACCTCGCTTCTCGAACGCATCCTGCGCGGCGTAGCGCTTACGCTGGTCGTGATCTTCTTCATGTTTCCGATCGCCTGGATCCTCATGATGTCGTTCCAGACCAACGAGACCATCCTGCGGATTCCGCCGCAGCTTGTCTTCAAGCCGACGCTGGCCAACTACACCGCGCTGATCACCGGAAAGCTGACGACGGCAGCCGGCACGCTCGACATCGCCTTCATGCGCAACCTCTGGAATTCGGTGTTCCTGTCGGTCACCTCGGTCGCCGTCGCCCTGTTGCTCGGTGTTCCGGCGGCTTACGCCTTTGCACGGCATAAGTTTCGCGGCTCGGAGGACATCGCCTTCACGCTGCTGTCGTTTCGGTTCGCGCCGGCGCTGCTGGTGCTCCTGCCGCTCACCCTCTATTTCCAGAAGCTTGGACTGGCCAACACCTATATCGGGCTGATCTGGGTATACCAGCTGATCTGCCTGCCGCTGATCCTATGGATCGTGCGCGGCTATTTCGAGGACATCCCGGCCGACATCGAATACGCCTATCGCATTGCCGGTCATTCCTGGTTCGCCACCTTCCGCAAGATCGCGCTGCCTCTCGCCGGCCCGGGCATTGCGGCTGCCGGCCTGCTCGCTTTCATCTTCGCCTGGAACAATTTTGTCTTTGCCCTCGTGCTCGCCTCGGCCGACAAGCAGCCGGTGACGGTCGGCGCGCTGGCCTTCATCACCTCCTCCGGCATCCAGTATGGCCAGATCTCGGCGGCGATCGTGCTGTCGATCACGCCGACGCTGGCGCTCGCCCTCTATGCACAGCGCTATCTCGTCGAAGGCCTGTCGCTCGGCGCGGTAAAGGGATAGTTCTCATGGCCAGCCTCGAACTGCGAAATGTCGTCAAGCGCTACAAGAGCCAGACTGTCCTCGACAATCTGTCGCTGACTGTCGCCGACGGCGAAACCCTGGTCCTGTTCGGACCGTCCGGCGCCGGCAAGACGGTGTTGCTGCGGCTCGTCGCCGGCGTTATCGACCCCGATGAGGGAAATATATTCATCGGCGGCGAGGACATGACCGACCTCGATGCCGAGTTCCGCGGCGTCGGCATGGCGTTCCAGAATTTCGCACTGTTTCCCCACATGACCGCGTTCGACAATATCGCCACGCCGCTCCAGGCCAAGCGCTCGTCGCAGAGCGCGATCAAGGCGGGCGTCGAGAGCGTCGCCAAGCTGCTGAAGATTGGTCACGTGCTCAGCCATAAGCCACGGGCGCTGTCCAACGGCCAGAAGCAGCGCACCGCGCTCGCCCGCGCTCTGGTCGGCTCGCCGCCGGTGCTTCTGCTCGACGACCCCTTGCGCAACGTCGATGCCAAACTGCGTTTCGAAATGCGGCTCGAACTGCCGAGGCTGCTGGCCGACCGTGGCGCGACCGTCGTTTACGTCACCCAGGATTATAAGGAAGCAATGGCGCTCGGCGATCGCATCGCGGTGATGTCGCAAGGTGTCATCAAGCAGCTCGGCACGCCCGAGCAGATCTATCGTGAGCCGGCAAACATCGAGATCGCGCGGCTGTTCGGTGATCCGACCATCAACCTGCTCGACGTCAAGCCGTCGCGCGACGCCAAGGGCATCTATGTCGGCCTGTCGAATGTCCAGGTCCATCTGACGGGCGCCTATGACGCGACGGTCGGCCGCGACTGCGTGATCGGCTTGCGGCCGGAAGCGCTGAGCTTCGTCGACGAAGGCACGCCCGCTGCCATACCGGTGACGGTCGAGGCTGAGACGCCGCTCAACGAAAAGATCGTCACGCTGGTGCGCACCGTGCGCGGCCGTGAAATCCTGGTCTCCCGGCCGGCCGGAACACCGGGTCAGAGCGAGGGCAGGGCCCACATCGCCGTCGACGGCAAAAGCGCGCTCTTGTTCGATCGTGCCAGTGGCGACCGTATAGGCTCGAAGAACGTCGTCAATTTGCGCAGCGGAGAAGCGGCATGAGCCAGAGCGCACTCACCATTTCCGGCGTCGACAAGTTCTACGGTCCGATCGACAGGGGCGTGCACGCCGTCCAGAACCTGACGATGGAAATCGGCAGGGGCGAGATCGTCGCCTTGCTCGGCTCGTCCGGCTGCGGCAAGACCTCGACATTGCGCATGATCGCCGGCTTCGAGGAAGTCTCGCGCGGCACCATCTCGGTTGCCGGCCGCAAGGTGCACACGCTGCCTCCGGTCAAGCGCAATGTGGCGATGGCGTTCGAGGGCTATTCGCTCTATCCGCCGCTGACCGTGCGCGAGAACATGGCGTTTGCGCTGAAGGCGGCCAAGCTGCGGAAAAGCGACGTCGATGCGAAGGTTGCCAGCATCGCCAAGCTGCTCGAGATCGAGGACATTCTGGAGCGGTATCCAAGCTCCATCTCCGGCGGCCAGCAGCAGCGCGCCAGCCTCGGCCGGGCGCTGATCCGCGAGGCAGATCTGCATCTGCTGGACGAACCGATGGGCCAGCTCGAACCGCAGCTTCGCGCCGTGCTGCGCGGCCGCATCAAGCACTTCATCAAGGAGCGCGGGCTGACCGCGATCCTGGTCACCCACGACCAGACCGAGGCCAATGCATTGGCCGACCGGATCGCGGTCATGGAAGGCGGCGTGCTGCAACAGTTCGACACGCCCGACATGCTCAAGCAGCGGCCGGCAAACCTGTTCACCGGCACCTTCGTTGGCGAGCCGCCGATGAATGTCTTCGAGGCCTATGTCGGCACGGCTGCAGACAAGATCAATCTGCGGCTGCCCGATGGGCTTTCACTCGACTATGACAAGGACGCGTTCAGCGGCTCGGTTCGCGACGAATTGCTCAAACGGGAGCGGGTCGTCATCGGTATCAGGCCCTATGCGGTTCGCCGTTCTAAGGACGGCGTGCCGGCCACGGTATCGGCCAACCAATGGCTCGGCGATCAGACGCATATCGCGGCGGATTTCGCCGGCGGTTCGCTGGTCCTGGTCGAGCATGACCGGACCCGGCTGGAGCTTGGCGCGCCGATCAATATCAGCATCGATCCGAAAAACCTGCACGTCTTCGATCAGTCCAGCGGCATGGCCATTTCGCACGGCATGGAGCTTGCCTGATGCGGGATGTGCTGATCGGCATCGACGCCGGCACGTCTGTCATCAAGTCCGTCGCCTTCGACACGGCGGGCCGGCAGCTCGCGGCCGCGGCGGTGCCGAACCGGTATGAGACCTTGCCGGGCGGCGGCGCCGAGCAGGATCTGGCGCGCACCTGGGCCGATACCGCGACCACCTTGCGCCAGCTTGCCGACAAGGTGCCGGACCTTGCCAGCCGCACCATTGCCATCGCCGTGACCGGGCAGGGCGATGGCACCTGGCTGATCGACAAGGAGGGTGAGCCGGTCGCGAAGGGCTGGCTGTGGCTCGACGCGCGCGCTGCCGCGATCGTCGAGGAGATCCGCGCGCGGCCCGATGACCGGCTCCGTTTCGAAAAGACCGGCAGCGGGTTGGCCGCCTGTCAGCAGGGGCCGCAGCTTGCCTTCATGAAGCGCAACATGCCCGAAATGCTTGGCAAGGCGGCGACGGCGTTCCACTGCAAGGACTGGCTCTATTTCAGGCTGACCGGGGAACGCGCCACCGATCCGTCCGAGGGCACCTTCACCTTTGGCGACTTCCGCACTCGTGGCTATTGCGACGATGTGCTTGAGGTGCTCGGCGTTACCGATCTCAGGCATCTGCTGCCGCCGATCGTCGACGGCACAAGACATAGCGCCGGCCTCTCGGCGGCTGCTGCGGAAGCGACCGGGCTGCTTTCCGGTACGCCGGTCGTGCTGGCCTATGTCGACGTGGCCTGCACCGCGCTCGGCGCCGGCCTGCTCGACCGAGAGCGCAAGCCAGGCTGCTCCATCATAGGTTCCACCGGCATGCATATGCGGCTTGCGCAGACGCCGGACGAGGTGCTGCTCAACGAGGCCAGGACCGGCTATACGATGACGATGCCGGTGCCCGGCGTCTTTGCGCAGATGCAGTCGAACATGGCGGCGACACTCAACATCGATTGGGTCCTTAGCCTCGCCTCCGGCATACTTGCCTCGCAGGGCATTACGCGCACCAACGGCGAGATGATCGCGCTGGTGGATCAGTGGATATCCGTATCCGAGCCGGCATCGCTGCTCTATCAGCCCTATGTGTCGGAGGCCGGCGAGCGCGGGCCGTTCGTCGATGCCAATGCCAGGGCCGGCTTCGTCGGGATTTCGTCGCGGCATGGCTATGCTGACATGGTCCGCGCGGTTTTCGAGGGCCTGGCCTTCGCATCGCGCGACTGCTATGCCGCCATGGGGCCGCTGCCGAGCGAGATCCGGCTGACCGGCGGTGCGGCCAGAAGCCCGGCTCTGCGCAAGATCCTGGGTGCTGTCGTCGGCGCCGCCATTCGCACCAGCCAACGCGAGGAAGCCGGTGCTGCGGGCGCCGCGATGATCGCTGCGGTCTGCGTCAGCCAATACAAGTCGATGGACGAATGCGTCGGCGAATGGGTCACGCCGCTGCTTGGCGCGGCGGAGCCGAGCGACCCAAAACTTGCCGTGATCTATGAGCGGACGGTTCCGTCCTACACGTTGGCGCACGAGGCGCTGCGGCCGGTCTGGCGGTCGATGGCCGCATCCAGGGCAAACTGAGAAGTCGAGCATGCGTAAGAAGATTGCAATCATTGGCGACCGCTTCATGCTTCCCGAAGTGTTTCGCGAGAAAATCGAGAAGGCCTGCGGCGACAATCTCGACATTCGCACCCTTGAGGCGGCCTGGCCCGATGAGCCGATGGAATTCGGCAATGCGGCGCTCGGCCTCGACAAGGTCAAGGAGTATTTTGGCGACCCGGACGAGGTGGTCGATTTCATCGGCGACGCCGAGATATTAGTCACCCAGCTTGCGCCGCTCTCCGAGACCATGATGCAGCGTCTGCCGGCGCTGAAGCTGGTTGCGGTCTCGCGCGGCGGCCCGATCAACATCGACATGGCCGCCGCCAAGGCCCACGGCATCACCGTCGTCAATGTGCCCGGCCGCAATGCGAGTGCGGTGGCCGAGTTCACCATCGGTGCCATCCTTGCCGAGACGCGGCTGATCCGGGTCGGGCACGAAGCCTTGCGCAAGGGGGAATGGCGCGGCGATCTTTACCGGGCCGATCGCACTGGCCGCGAGCTCAACGAAATGGCCGTCGGCGTCATCGGCTATGGCAACATCGGCACCCGACTGGTCCGCCTTTTGCGCGCCTTCGGCTGCCGAATCCTGGTCTCCGACCCCTATGTGCAGTTGAGCGCCGAAGACCGCAATGCCGGCGTTGAACTGGTCGCACTCAACGATCTCCTGTCCCGCTCGGATGTGGTCACGCTTCATTCCCGAGTAACCGAAGAGACCCGCGGGCTGATCAACAAGGACACCATCGCCCGAATGAAGCCGGGGGTGATCTTCGTCAACACGGCGCGCGGGCCGCTGGTCGACTACGACGCGCTTTACGATGCGCTCGCCTCAGGCCATATCGGCAGCGCGATGCTGGAGACCTTCGCGATCGAGCCGGTGCCTGCAGACTGGCCGCTGCTGCAGCTTGCGAACGTCACGCTGACACCGCATATCGCCGGCGCATCGGTGCGCACGGTGACCTATGCCGCAGAGCAGGCCGCCGAAGAGGTGCGCCGCTTTATCGCCGGGCTCCCACCGGTCAACCCATGCTGAAGGTCGCGGTAGCCATGAAACACAATCCAGGCACCGAGGACCCGGCGAGATGAGCGGCGCCACTGAAATCGTCGACCTGTTCGTTATCGGCGGCGGTGTCAACGGCGCCGGCATCGCGCGCGACGCAGCCGGCCGCGGCCTTTCCGTCATTCTGTGCGAAAAAGACGATCTTGCCGAAGGCACCAGCTCGAGATCGGGAAAGCTCGTCCATGGCGGCCTGCGCTATCTCGAATATTACGAGTTCCGGCTGGTGCGCGAGGCGCTGATCGAGCGCGAAGTGCTGCTTGAATCGGCGCCGCACATCATCTGGCCGATGCGCTTCGTGCTGCCACACAGTCCTGACGACCGGCCGGCCTGGCTGGTCCGGCTCGGCCTATTCCTCTACGATCATCTCGGCGGCCGCAAGCGGCTGCCGGCCACCCGCACGCTCGACCTGCGCACCGCGCCCGAAGGTGCGCCGATCAAGGACGCGTTCAAGCGCGGGTTCGAATATTCCGACTGCTGGGTCGACGACGCCCGTCTCGTCATCATCAATGCACTCGACGCAGCGGAACGTGGAGCCAAGGTCTTTACCCGGACCGCCTGCACCGCCGCCCGCCGTGAAAATGGCCTATGGTCGGTGGAGATGCGCGACGGCCGAACCGGCGTCAGGACAACGGTTCGGGCACGGGCGCTGATCAACGCCGCCGGTCCCTGGGTCAACGACATCATCAACCGCGTGGCCGGCCAGAACTCCAAACGGAATGTACGCTTGGTCAAGGGCAGCCACATCGTCGTGCCGAAATTCTGGGAAGGGCGGCAGGCCTATCTCGTCCAGAACAGCGACAAGCGCGTGATCTTCATCAACCCTTACCAGAACGATCTGGCGCTGATCGGTACCACCGATATCCCCTATGACGGGCGGCCGGAAGACGTAACGGCTGATAGCAGCGAGATCGACTACCTGATCAAAATCGTCAACCGCTACTTCAAGCGCGAACTTGCCCGCGACGATGTCATCTACTCGTTTTCCGGCGTCCGGCCGCTCTATGACGACAACGCCGACAACCCCAGCGCGGTAACGCGCGACTATATTTTCGAGCTCGACGCATCGGCCGGGCAGGCGCCGCTGCTCTCCGTCTTCGGCGGCAAGATCACCACCTTCCGCAAATTGGCCGAGCACGCGCTGGATAGGATCGCCCCGTTCTTTCCGAAAATGGACACGCCATGGACATCGAAAGGGCATCTGCCGGGTGGCGATATCGCCAATGCCGACTTCGAGCAGTTTCTCGGCGATCTCGGCCGCGAATATCCCTGGATGCCGGCATCGCTGGTCAAGCACTATGGCCGGCTCTATGGCACCAGGACGCGCGTTCTGGTCGGTGCGGCCAAGTCGCTCGCCGATCTGGGGCGGCGCTTCGGCAAGGATTTTTTCGAACGCGAAGCCAATTATCTGTTCGAGCATGAATGGGCGCTGACCGCTGCCGATATTCTCGAACGGCGCACCAAGCATGGGCTGCATCTGTCCGCCGCAGAAAGAGCCGCCTTCGAGGACTGGTGCGCGAGCCGGCTGGTGAAAGCAAGCTGATGGCCTTTACGCTTTCTCTCAACACCAATCCGCTGGTCAACCGTTTCGCCGAACCGGACGATCTGATCGATGCGATCGCTTACAACATCGGCATCCGGGACGTGCAGCTCACGCATGAATTCGTCAATCCCGGCTGGCCGGCGGCGACGATCTCGAAATTCATCCGCCTGTTCCGCAACGCGCTCGACCGCACCGGCGTGCGCGTGACGTCGGGGATGACCGGCCCTTATGGACGGCTCAACCATTTCGGCCATCCGGACGCCGATGTGCGCCGCTACTATGTCGATTGGTTCAAGACCTTTGCCGACATTTCGGCCGAGCTCGGCGCGACCGGTATGGGGACCCAGTTCGCTATCTTCACGCACAGGGATTTCGACGATCCCGAGCGTCGCGCGCGGCTTTTCGACATCGCGCTGGAATGCTGGCGCGAGGTTGCCGAGCACGCCAAGGCGGCCGGATTAACCTATCTGTTTTGGGAGCCTATGTCGGTCGGCCGCGAATTCGGCCATACGATCGAGAGCTGCCGAGCCCTGCACAACCAGATCGAAGCGGCCGGCATGGCCATCCCGTTGAAGATGATGGTCGATATCGACCATGGCGACGTCACCTCGAGCAACCCGGCCGACATCGACCCCTATGCCTGGGCCGAAGCCTTTCCCAAGATATCGCCGATCATCCACGTCAAGCAGTCGTCGATGAACAAGGGCGGCCATTGGCCGTTCATCGCCGCCTACAACAAGGACGGCCGCATCACGCCGGAAAAATTGTTGGCGACGGTTCGCCGCGGCGGCGGCGTCGACAACGAGATCTGCCTCGAACTGTCGTTCCGCGAGCGCGAGCCTGTCGACCATCAGGTCGTCGCCATGATCCGCGAGTCGGTCGATTATTGGGCGCCGTTTATCGAGACCGGCAGGGCGGCGATTTTGCCGCGAACAGGTTAGGCTGGTGCGGCTCCTGCCAGGGCAATCGCTTCAGGTTTGAAGCCGTCCTCGACCCGAATTATCCAACGTTCGCGCTGCCCCTCACCTGCCTGCCGGCATCCTCTCCCCGTATAGGGACGGGGAGAGGGGCGCTGTCGTCGCGGGTTTCGCCAATCGCCGGCGCAGCAAGAAGAGCGCCGACGTTGCGGCCAGCCCCTTCTCCCCGTCACTATACGGGGAGAAGTGCCCGGCAGGGCGATGAGGGGCAGCGCCGACCGACAATTGGCGTCTCAAGCACGGGTTAGAAGCCGAAGCGATTACCCTGTGCTCCTGCCTGCCTTAACACGTCAGCCGAATTTCGGGTCGAGACTGCCCGACTTGTAGCGCTTGGCCATTTCCGAGACCGGCAGCGGCTTGATCTTGGGGGCGTTGCCGGCGGTGCCGAACTGCTCGAAGCGCTCCTTGCACAGCTTCCTCATGGCGGCCATTGCCGGCGTCAGGTACTTGCGCGGATCGAACTCGCTCGGGTTCTCGGTCAGCACTTTGCGGATCGCGCCGGTCAGCGCCATGCGGTTGTCGGTGTCGATGTTGATCTTGCGCACGCCGTGCTTGATGCCGCGCTGGATCTCCTCGACCGGCACGCCCCAAGTCGGCTTCATCTGGCCGCCATATTTGTTGATGATCTCCTGCAGCTCTTCCGGCACCGAGGACGAGCCGTGCATGACGAGATGCATGTTCGGCAGACGGCGGTGGATCTCCTCAATCACGTTCATCGCCAGAACAGCGCCGTCCGGCTTGCGCGAGAATTTATAGGCGCCGTGGCTGGTACCCATGGCGACGGCCAGCGCATCGACATGCGTGTCCTTGACGAACTGCACCGCCTGCTCCGGATCGGTCAGCAACTGGTCGTGGCTGACGGCGCCCTCGACGCCGTGGCCGTCTTCCTGTTCGCCGCCGCCCATCTCCAGGGAGCCGAGAACGCCGATCTCGCCTTCCACCGAAACGCCGCCCCAATGCGCCATATCGACGACGCGCCGCGTGATACCGGAATTATAATCGTAATCGGCCGGCGTCTTGCCGTCTTCCTTCAGCGATCCGTCCATCATCACCGAGGTGAAGCCATACTGGATCGCGGTCACGCAGGTCGCTTCGTTGTTGCCGTGGTCGAGATGCATGCAGACCGGGATATCGGGATGGATTTCGACCAGAGCGTCGATCAGCTTGGCCAGCACGACATCGTTGGCATAGGCCCGCGCCCCGCGGCTCGCCTGCAGAATGACCGGCGATTTGGTCTCTTCGGCGGCCTCCATGATGGCGAGGCCCTGTTCCATATTGTTCATGTTGAACGCAGGCACGCCATAACCGTGTTCTGCGGCATGGTCGAGCAATTGTCTCAATGTGATGCGAGCCACCCAATAGTCTCCCGTATTTCGTTTCAAGCCTATGGTTGCGAGCCGTCCGGTCGTCGTTCAGCCCATTGATGCTTCTGGCCGGAATTCCAGAGAACCGCAACCTTTGGCCAAGGCGCTGGGAGCAATTCTTGTTACAGGACAGCAATCAGAAGCGAGCAATATCCCAAATAAACGTAACATCATCACAAAAAGATATCGCATCTATGCGATTTGCTCTGTTATAATGGCTTGGCTCGCCGTTTTCCGCCACGGCGGTTCACAGCGAGCCGGATTCAGGAACAGGCTGGACAATGAAGAGCGACGGCCGGCGGCAAGGCATCATGGATTTTCTGATGGAGACTGGCACGGCCAGTGTCGATGACCTTGCCTCGCGCTTTGGCGTATCGAGGATGACCGTGCATCGCGACCTCGACGAGCTCGAGGAAAGCGGCTTCCTGCGCAAGGTGCGCGGCGGCGCCTCGATTCAGCCGAGCGGCCTTTTCGAGAGCGATTTCCGCTACCGTCAGAAGCAGGCCGGTGAGGAGAAGCAGCGCCTGGCGGCTGCTGCCGTGGCGATGATCGAACCGGGCCAGACGGTGATCATCGACGACGGCTCGACGGCCGGCGGCATTGCGCGCCACCTTGCGGATCTCCGCCCGCTTACGGTGATCTCCAACAATCTGGCTGTCATCCAGGATCTGGCGGGCGTTGGCGGCATCACCCTGATCGCGCTCGGTGGCCAGTACAGCAAGAAGTTTCACGGTTTCTTCGGCCTGCTTGCCGAGGACACGTTGAGATCGTTGCGCGCCGATGTGGCCTTCCTGTCGTCGTCGGCCATCCACGGCGCTTCCGCCTTCCACCAGGACCAGGAAGTGGTCCACACCAAGCGGCTGATGATGGCGGCCGCCGCGCGTAAATATCTGCTGGTCGATCACGGCAAGTTCGGCCGCACGGCCCTGCATTTCCTGACCGATCTCAAGGCGTTCGACACCGTCTTCACCGGTTGTGAACTGGGACCGCAGATGCGCGAGGCGTTGGATGGCGCCGGTGTTTCGCTAACACTAGCCGAGAAGGACTAGACCATGATCCCGAAAAGTGGGAACCGGTTTTCGGAAAAGATCATAGTCAAAGAAGAAGATAGAATCCCATCCCGCTACGCGCAGGGCTGTCCGGGGAAAGTTTTGAGTGAATCGAAATGCCACATGTGCATGCCCCGTAAAACGGGTTTTGTCCGTCTTCTCTCTGGTTGTCGAG